>NZ_WJZM01000062.1:0-34752 GCF_021609545.1 Pseudomonas sp. PA-1-6B | reverse complement strand
CCAGCTCCCACATTGGATCGCGGGGCATCAGTTATATCTGTGTCGGCTGCCAGGCCGTCACGGGAGCAAGCTCCCTCGCCACAGATTTAGCGTCGTGCCGAAGTTGTGTAGATACCTATGCCGCGATAGGGCCTTAAAGGCTGACATCCCGGTTCAGCATCGCAGCCCTCAACCGGGCAGCACTGGGCCGCTGGCAATTGAGCTGGATCTGTTCCAGCCCTAGCCAGTCGGCCATCTTTCGCAGGTTCAAGGCCAGCGCCAACATACCTTCCTCATCCAGCCCAGGTTCTTCCTCGTGCACGGCATGCACGGCCAGGCGCCCATGGGCACGCTCGGCCCGCAGGTCGACGCGTGCGGCAATGCGTTCGTTGTGGAGAAACGGCAGGACGTAATAGCCATACACGCGTCTTTCTTGCGGCGTGTAGATCTCCAGCCGATAACGAAAGTCAAACAAGCGCTCGGTGCGGCTGCGCTCCCATATCAGCGAATCGAACGGCGACAACAACGCACTGGCCGGCACGTTGCGCGGCAGTTTGGGCGCCGCCAGGCAATACGCTGGTTGTTTCCAGCCCCGCACCTGGCACGCCAGCAGTTGCCCATCCTCAACCAGCTCGGCCAAGCGGTTGCGGCTGTCGGCGGGGTCGAGGCGAAAATAATCGCGCAGGTCTTTTTCAGTGGCGACACCCAATGCAGTCGCACTGTGCAACAGCAAGCCACGCTGCGCTTCACCTTCACTCATGGAGACCCTGAGCACCTCTGCGGGAATAACACGCTCGGGCAGATCATAAAGCCGCTCAAACCCTCGACGACCGGCAACCGTAACCAGGCCAGCGGCGAACAGCCATTCCAGCGCGTGCTTTTCATCACTCCAATCCCACCAGGGCCCGGCACGCTCCTCGCGGGTCGACAAGCTACCCGCCCCCACGGCGCCCTGCTGTTCGACGGTGCGCAATACGCGCTGAATCGTCGCCTGCTGCTCACGGCCAAAACGTGCCATCTGCGAATAGACCCCCTGCCCTTGCCGGGCGCGCTCCATACGCCAACCCATCAGCGGGTACAGCGCCAAGGGCAGCAGCGACGCCTCATGCCCCCAGTATTCAAACAGAGTACGCCGCCGTCCCAGGCTCCAGGCCGCCTGCTCAAGAATCGATGGGGAATAAGAACCAAGGCGGGAAAACACGGGCAGGTAGTGGGAACGCACCAGCGCATTGACCGAGTCGATCTGTAAAACGCCCAGGCGTTCGATCAAGCGGTTGAGGTGCGTCGCCTTTATCTGTGCAGGCGCCTGACGCCCGGAAAACCCCTGGGCAGCCAGCGCCATGCGTCGAGCTTGCTTGAGTGAAATACACAGGTCGGCGGGCATGGCGATCTCCATTGAGGCTCGCGCCCTACCCTACTGCATCCGGGCTTATTTTCGCAGCGGGTCTTCCCAGAAATGCCGATGGCTTTCCTGGGCGACGTCGGCGCGATTGAGCCCGATGTCCTTGAGTGCGTCATCGCTCAGGGTCGCCAGCATCTGCCGCTCCTGATGCAACAGCTGCCAACGCGCGAATGTGTGAAACAGCCCGGAAAACGGCCAGTTATCCGTCGATATGAAACCTTTTTGACCTTTCATCTTCTCGCCCTCCAGTGGGGATGACGACAGTGTGTGCCTGGCATTATGATCAATCCAACGAATGTTTCTTATGCATTACATCTCAGAGATTGATCAATTGTCCGCCTATCCCAGCATCGACACAGACGTGCTGCGCACCTTCGTCGCCATTGCCGACCAGGGCGGTTTCACCCGTGCCGGCGAGATGGTCAATCGCACTCAATCGGCGGTTAGCATGCAGATGAAGCGGCTGGAAGAAGACGTGTTGCAGCGCAAACTGTTCGAGCGCGATGGCCGGCAGGTACGGCTCACGCCCGAAGGCCAGGTGCTGCTGGGTTATGCGCGGCGCATCCTGAAATTGCACAGTGAAGTGTTCAATACCCTGCGCGAGCCGCATATGGTGGGATTGGTGCGCATCGGCACGCCGGATGACTATCTGATGCGCTTTCTGCCAGGGATCCTGAAACAGTTCTCCAAAGCCTACCCACTGATTCAAATCGAAATGCACTGCGAAGCATCGACCGTATTGATGCAACGGCGGGACTTGGCGCTGACCGTGATCAGCCGCGAGCCCGGCAATGATCTGGGTGAGTTGTTGCGTACCGAACGCATGGTATGGGCAGCATCACCGTGCTTTTGTGTGGAGGAGCACGATGCCCTGCCCCTGGCGGTGTCCGGCGACGAGTGCCTGTACACCCATTGGGCACGTGCCGCATTGGACGCGGCCGGGCGAGATTATCGCCTGGCCTATCACAGCTCTAACGGAGCAGCGATCCTGGCAGTGGTGAGTGCGGGCCTGGCTGCGATGGTCAGCATGGAAAGCCTGGTCACCGACGACCTGCGAGTGCTCGGCAGCGACGAAGGCTTCCCGCCATTGCCGTCGATGAACCTGCGCTTGCTGCGTAACCCGCAGATGACCTCGCCGATCACCGAGTGCCTGGCGGACTACATCGTCGAAGGCTTCAAACTTTAAAGGTAAGCATCACCGCGCACACCACCAAAAAGCCACAGAACAGGCCGCGCAACAGACGCTCCGGCAAGGCATGAGCCACTTTCACGCCCCAACTGATACTCAGCAGGCCACCCACCGCCAGCGGCAAGCCGATCATCCAGTCCACCTCGTGGTGCCAGGCATAGGTGACCAGGGTCACACCGGTACTGGGCAACGCCAAGGCCAACGACAACCCTTGGGCAACCACTTGAGTAGTGCCGAACACGCTGGTGAGTACCGGTGTGGCCACCACCGCGCCACCGACCCCGAACAGCCCGCCCATGGAGCCGGATGCCGCGCCCAAGACGCCAAGCCAGGGCCAGGAATAACGCATTTGCGTGGTGGGCGGCGCGTTGCGGGTGAACATGCGCAGCAAGTTGTAGGCAGACAGCGCCACCAAGAACGCAATAAAACCAATGCGCATGGCGCCCGCATCCAGCCCCACCGCCCAGATCGATCCCAGCCAGGCAAAGCAAAAGCCGGTCAGCCCCAAGGGTAAGGCGTGACGCAACTCGATGCGGTTACGCTGGTGATAGCGCCACAGGGCGAGCATCACGTTCGGCACGACCATCACCAAAGCGGTGCCCTGGGCAATTTGCTGATCCAGCCCGAACAACACGCCGAGTACCGGGATAGCAATCAGCCCGCCGCCGATGCCAAACAGCCCACCCACCGTGCCCAACGCCGCACCCAATGCCAGGTACATCACTAAATCCCACACCGCTCGCTACTCCGCTATTCCAAGCTTGGCATGCTACGCAGTCGGCCCTGGCGCGGAAACGCACAGCAACGCACAATGGCTATGCCAATCTCGCATAAGCGGCAAGCCATGAACCCCAACACATTGACCGACCAACTCAGCCTGTTTCTGGATGTGCTGGAAGCAGGCAGTTTTTCCGCCGCCGCGCGCCGCCATCCGCTGACACCTTCCGCCGTGGCCCGGCGTATCGACAGCCTGGAGAACTCAGTGGGCAGCCGCCTGTTCCAACGCAGCACCCATGCGGTGGTGCCCACCTCGGCGGGCCTGGCCTTCGCCGAGCGAGCACGACGTATTGTCAGCGAGTTGCAGCTGGCACGGGCCGAAGCGGTTTCGCTGAGCCATGCGCCGGAAGGGTTGATCCGGGTCGATGCGCCCGCAGCATTCGGCCGCCGGCACCTGGCGCCGGTCATTGCGGACTTTTTGAACCTGTACCCCGGACTGGACGTGCACCTGCACTTGATCGACAGCTTTGTCGATATGCAGGGCGCGCATCTGGGTAAGGTCGATCTGGTTCTGCGCGCTGGACATATTGTCGATACCCGGCTGGTCGCTACGCCGTTGGCGAGTATCGTGCGTATCGCCTGCGCCAGCCCCGCGTACCTGAAAAGCCGTGGCACGCCGGCCCATCCTCGAGAGCTGAGCGAACATGATGGCCTGGACTGGGACGGGCTGGCGCCAATGTTCGCCTGGCGCTTCGAACTGGACGGGCGCCGCACCACCTATCGCCCCCGGCGCATCCGCATGAGCGCCAATAATGCCGAAGCCCTGCTCTCGGGTGCACTGGCCGGGCTGGGCATCGCTCACCTGCCGACCTGGTTGGCCAGTGAATACCTGGTACGCGGCGAACTGTTGCCGCTGTTTTGCGAAGACGGTTTGCCCAACCCGGAAACCGCCGGCATCTATGCGCTGCGCCTGGAACAGCAGCCCAATGCTCGCAGCCGGTTGCTGCTCGAATATCTCAAATCCCGTTTCAGCCCGGTGCCGCCTTGGGATCTGGCATTGCAAAGTGGCCTGGTCTGAAGCCCAAGACCACAATTATCTGGCGCATTAAAGATTTGCCCGCTAGATTCCAGCCCAGACATGCTTTTTCGAGACGCCACCATGAGCAAAAACCCTGATCCTTGCGAATCGCTGTTGCTGGACAACCAGCTGTGCTTCGCCCTGCACTCTACTTCATTGCTGATGACCAAGGTCTACAAGCCGCTGCTCCAAGCCATCGGCCTGACCTACCCGCAATACCTGACCATGATGGTGCTGTGGGAAGAGGATGAATTGACCGTCAGCGAAATCAGCAGCCGCCTGCTGACGGATCCAGGCTCCATGACGCCACTGCTCAAGCGCCTGGAAGCCGAGGGCCTGCTCAGCCGTACCCGCAGCCGCGAAGATGAACGAGTGGTAGTCGTGGAACTGACCGACGCCGGGCGCGCCTTGCAGCAGAAGGCCAAGGATGTTCCGCAATGCATCCTGGGCGCCAGCGGGATGGCGCTGGAGCAATTGCGCAAGCTGCAAGGAGACCTGATCGCGTTGCGCGCCAATCTGCAAACCAGCATCTGACGCAACACACACCTAAAAAAGTGGGAGCTGGCTTGCCTGCGATGGCGGTACATCAGTCAACAATGCATTGACTGACACACCGTCATCGCAAGCAAGCCAGCTCCCACTTTTTGCTCTGCGGTGCCCTCAAATTTTTTAATCAGCCAAAAAGCTGAAAAATTAACTTGCGCACTAAACATTAGCGCTATACATTCACCTCACCAGCTACTTAGCGCGCAAATGTTTAGCGCAAAACCACAGAGGAACGCCCCATGCAAACGCTCTATACCGCAGTAGCCACCGCCACTGGCGGCCGTGATGGTCGCGCCGTTTCCAGCGACAATATCCTCGACGTCAAACTGTCGACTCCCAAGGAGTTGGGTGGCGCCGGTGGCCAGGCCACTAACCCCGAACAATTGTTTGCTGCCGGCTACTCCGCCTGCTTTATCGGCGCACTGAAATTCGTTGCCAGCCAGACCAAACGCAAAATCCCGGATGACGCTTCGATCACCGCCCACGTTGGCATCGGCCAGATCCCGGGCGGCTTCGGCCTGGATATCGACCTGCATGTCAGCCTGCCGGGCCTGGCCCAGGATGACGCGCAAAGCCTGGTCGACGCCGCGCACCAGGTCTGCCCATACTCCAACGCCACCCGTGGCAACGTTGATGTGCGCTTGCATGTAACGGTCTGAAAAACAGACGCCCATGAAAAAGCCCGACTCAAGGTCGGGCTTTTCTTCGTATCGCCGGGGCCAGAATTACTTCTTGGCGCGACCTTTGTACGAACCACCTTCACGGGTGTCGATCTCGATCATGTCGCCGATTTCGATGAAGTCTGCAACGCTCAGCTCGGTACCGTTCTTCAGTTTGGCAGGCTTCATCACCTTGCCGGAAGTGTCACCGCGAGCGGAACCTTCGGTGTAGTCAACCTGACGCACGATGGTGGTCGGCAGCTCTACGGAAACCAGGCGATCTTCGAAGAAGATAGCTTCGCAGACGTCTTCCATGCCTTCTTCGATGAACGGCAGAACGGCTTCGATATCTTCAGCGTTCAGCTCGTACATGGTGTAGTCGGTAGTGTCCATGAACGTGTAGGTGTCGCCGCTGATGAAGGACAGGGTCGCTTCTTTGCGGTCGAGGATTACGTCGTCCAGTTTGTCATCGGCGCTGTAGACGATCTCGGTCTTGTAACCGGTCAGCAGGTTCTTCAGCTTGGTCTTCATGATTGCGCTGTTACGACCAGACTTGGTGAACTCAGCTTTCTGAACCAGCCAAGGGTCGTTTTCGAGACGGATCACTGTACCGGGTTTCAGTTCTTTACCAGTTTTCATTGCGTATATCCGAAATTTGGATGGGATTGACAAAAATCAAGGTGGCGTATCATATCCAACTTTCATAAAACTGTACCAGCGCCGTCGCAAGATCGGCCTGCAAGCCTTGTTCCAGACACCACTTCTCAGCGTGCTGGGTGACCTCGGGCCAGTGTTCCAGCAGCATTTTCCAGGACTGAGCCATATCGCCATCAGCGTTCCAGGCTTGCCAAAGCGTGACGACGGCAGCCTTGGCGGCCGGTGAAAGTGCGGCGGTGTACAGTTCCAGGAAGGCATCGAGCTTGTCCAGGTGGATGTCTTCGTCCTGGCGGTAGATGTGCCATAGCATTGGCCTCCCCGCCCACTGGGCACGCACGAACGAGTCTTCGCCACGTACGGCGTTGAATTCGCAGCACCATAGCAATCGGTCATATTGCTCCTGACGCACGAATGCAATGACCTGAACGGTCAGCGCGCCGCGCACCTGAATGTCTCCCGCCGACAAACTGCTCACCCCCAGCCAGCGTTGCACATCCCCCAGAATGCGCCCTTCCGGCACCAGCAAGTGCGTCCTGCGCCCATCGGCTGCCAGCACGTCCAGCCAGCCGGCCAACCCGTCATTCTCATAGGCAAACAGCGACATTAAACGCGCGCCGGCCGTCGGAGCAACGCCCAGGCTTTGCAGGAACTGTTGTTGCGCGGCGGCGTCCTGCTGAAATGCCCGGCGTCGCTCCAACAAACCGGCTTCGCGCAACAGGCCGCCGGTGCCAGGGCGAAACCCGGGGAAGAAAAAGTATTTCTGCACGCCTTTGTACTTCACCGAAGGCAAGCGATGACAGCCCACCACCCAGTCTTCGGCGCTGAGGTAATCCAGGTTCATCCACAATGGCACACGCTCACGCTCGGCCATGCAGTCCATGTACTCAGGCGGTAGCTGGCAGGCGAACGCAGCAATCACCACATCGGCCGGGTGCGCGCCTGGCCATTCGGCCGGCCAGTGACGCACTTCGACGCCCTCTTGCCATTGCTGGCCCACCTGCACATCAATGTCCGGGCACATGCGTTCGAAGGCCCGCAGGTCATCGACCCACAAGCGCACGTCACAGCCATGCTCCACCACCAACTGCCGGGCCAGGCGCCAGGTCACGCCGATGTCGCCGTAGTTGTCGACGACACTGCAAAAAATATCCCAGCGGGCTTTCATTCCGGGCTCCATCGATCAAAGGTTCGATTGTCCGCATAAATGCGTGGATGCAGAAGGCTTGATCGCGATTATTCTGCACGGAGGCTGTGCGACAATCACCGTCATGCCGTCAATGCCTGCCAGGAGGCTCTCATGTCTGACCGTCCGTTGTCGCTGCTCAAACTCTGCATCGCGATTGCCGCAGGCGTGTGGCTAGGGTTTATCGCCATTGCGCTGACCACCTGGCTGGCGTCTCGCTACCTGTTCCCCCAGAGCCTGGCGCCGGTGGCACAGGCGGTTCAGCAATTGGGCAAACCGGCGATGGTTGAGCCGCAGCCACCGAACGGTCTGTTCGAACAGTACCAACAGAACCTGCAAAAACAGGCACAACAACAGGCCCTGGACCAGGCCCGAAGCAACGCGCGTAACCTGTCCAACCCCAAATGCCAGTTCTGGCTGCAACAAGACCAGAACGCCCCCAATGAAAAGACGCGGGCCAATGTCCTGCAATTCTGCGATTGATGCCAAATACCGCCATGAATAAACACGCCGTGCTCCAGTTGATCCTGGAAAAGCTCACCGTCGACCTCGACATCGTCCGACGCGCCGCGCAGACCGCCTACGAAACCGCGACCCACGAAGAAAACATTGCCGAGAACAAATACGACACCCTCGGCCTGGAGGCTTCGTACCTGGCCACCGGGCAGGCCCGGCGAGTGGAGGAGATCAAGCAATCGCTGGTGCTGTGCCAGCAACTGCAGCTACGTGCATACGATGATCGACGCGGGATAGAGATAGGCACGCTGGTGGGCCTGGAAGACGAGGACGGTCGTCAGCAATGGCTGTTCCTGGCGCCGGATGCAGCGGGTTTGAAAGTGGATGTGGTCGGGCAACCGGTGACCGTCATCACGCCGCGCTCGCCGTTGGGCAAAGGCCTGTTGGGCAAGCGTATCGATGAAGAGGTGGAGATTCTGGTGGCCGGCGCTCGGCAGCACTTTACGGTTACCGAGGCCAGATAACCTGCAGCTTCCCTGTAGGAGCGAGCTTGCTCGCTCCTACAGGGTCATCGCGGTCAGTGGACGGGCAATTCAACGCCGTCGAACAACTCTTCCAGCTCTTGCTTGTTGTGGCACTGGATCGCCTTGGCCATCACTTCACGGGTCAGGTGCGGTGCGAACTTCTCGATGAAGTCGCACATGAAGCCGCGCAGGAAGGTGCCGCGGCGGAAACCGATCTTGGTCACGCTGGACTCGAACAGTTCGCTGGCATCCAGCACCACCAGGTCTTTGTCCAGGTTGGTGTCGACCGCCATCTTGGCGACGATCCCGACGCCCAGGCCCAGGCGAACATAGGTCTTGATCACGTCGGCATCGGCAGCGGTGAACACCACCTTGGGCGTGAGGCCGCGATGGCTGAACGCTTCGTCGAGCTTGGAACGGCCGGTAAAGCCGAACACGTACGTCACGATCGGGTATTCAGCCAAGGCTTCCAGGGTCAGCTTCGGCAGCTTGGCCAAAGGGTGCCCCTGGGGCACAACCACGCAGCGGTTCCAACGGTAGCAAGGCATCATTACCAGGTCGCCGAACAATTCCAGGGCCTCGGTGGCGATGGCAAAATCGACAGTGCCGTCAGCGGCCATTTCGGCAATCTGCATGGGCGAACCCTGGTGCATGTGCAGCGCTACGTCTGGGTATTGTTTGATGAAATCACGGATCACCGGCGGCAATGCATAGCGCGCCTGGGTGTGAGTGGTGGCGATCGACAAGGTGCCTTTCTTCTCGTTGGAGAACTCCTGGGCGATCTGCTTGATGCTTTCGACTTTACGCAGGATCTCGCCGGCGGTGGTGATGATGCGCTCGCCAGCTGGAGTGACGCGGGTCAAGTGTTTGCCGCTGCGTGCGAAGACTTCGACGCCCAACTCGTCTTCGAGCAGGCGGATCTGCTTGCTGATACCAGGCTGCGAGGTATAGAGGCTTTGAGCGGTAGCGGAAACGTTGAGGTCGTGGTGCGCCACTTCCCAGATGTAGCGCAGTTGTTGAAGCTTCATATGAATCCCTCAAAGCAGATAGACGCCACGGGTATCAGCGACGGTATATAACTATATTAAAGGTTTAACGGATAAATCTAGAACTTTTTATCGTTTTTACCGATCAACTATCGTCACTGCGCCGACGCTGCAGCGACGGCACCAGGTAAACCGGCACCGGGGACAACTGCAACACCCGTGCGGCGGTACGCCCAAGGGGGACGGCCACCCCGGTTGCCTGGCTGTGACTGCCTACGACCAGCAAGTCGACGGACAGTTTTCGCAACTGGTCGAGAATCACCTCGCAAGGGTCCCCCTGGATAACCTTGACCGAGCGAATCCATTGCAGGTCCTGCTCCCCTTCCTCCCACTCCTCGCGAAAGCTGTCCAGCACGCGCTGTTCAATCGTCGCCATCACCGTGCTCAGCCCCTTGCTCTGCCATTCGCTCAAGGCGGTTTCATCAAGGTAGCTCTGCAACACCGATTCGGCGAACAAGCCAATGGGCTCGACCACGTGGATCACATACAGGTCAGCCTTGAACGTTCGCGCCAGCGCCACTGCATGTTGCATCACATAGGGTGCATACAGACCGAGGTCCGTGGCAAACAGCATCGAGCGAATCATAAAACCTCCTGGACTGCCAGGATGGCGGGAATTGAATGAGCTTAGCAGCTAGCTCTCGGTCTGGATTCTCAACTCATTGCTGATGCCATGGGGCACGTGCCCGGTGGCCACTACCTCCCTGGCTTTCTCGCAATGGCCGGCCTGGTCATCGAAAAACACATCGGCGGCAAAGGCTTCCAGAAACGCGGATTTTTCCAGGCCACCGAGGAACAGCGACTCATCCAGGCGGATATCCCACTCGCGCAACGTGCGGATCACGCGTTCATGGGACGGTGCCGAACGTGCGGTGACCAACGCGGTACGGATCGGGCAGGCCTCATCGGCAAACTCGCGTTGCAACAGGTTCAGTGCCGCCAGGAAGCCCTTGAACGGACCGCCGTGCAAAGGCTGGCGCGCCGACTCTCGCTCGCTGGCCTGGAAGGCTGCCAGCCCGCCGGCCTGGTAGACACGCTCGGACTCATCGGAGAACAGCACGGCATCGCCATCGAATGCGATGCGCAGCTCTTCGCTGGAAGCGCGGCGCGGGCCGCCAGACAAAATCGTCGCGGCCGCAAACCCGGCATCGAGGGCGCTGCGCACATCTTCAGCATGGGTGGAGAGAAACAGATGACAACCGAAGGCGGCCAAATAGGGATAGGGACTACGCCCGCCTACGAAAGCGGCGCGGGAAATATCCAGGCCGTAATGCTGGATCGAGTTGAACACCCTCAGCCCGGTATCGGCACTGTTGCGCGACACCAACACCACCTCGACCCGCGCACGCCCCAGGCTGGCATTCAGGCTCAGCAGCTTCTTGACCAGCGGGAAGGCATCGCCAGGCTCGAGGGTTTCTTCCTCGTGCTCGATCTGGTATTTGCGGTAAGCCTCGACCCCTTCAGCCAGATAAACCTTGTGGCTGTCACTCAGGTCGAACAGCGCTCGTGAGGAAATCGCCAGCACCAGTTTGTCAGCCAATCCCTTCACCATGGTAGTTCCCCCCAATCAGCGGTTGTGCCGATCAATAAAACTCAAGGCCTGATAGAGCGCCTGCATGCGTGGCAGTTCGCAACCGGCCGCTTTGGCAGCGGCCAAGGGGCGGGCGTAGATGGCCGCCAGCTCCAGCGGCCGCTTGTGCAGATGGTCGTGGTACATGCTGGGCAGGTAGTCGTCCATGGTTTCTGTCATGGCGAACATCTGCCCAGCGTAACTGGCAGGAATTTCATGCCCGCAGGCATGAGCGCCCTGCACCACCTCGGCCATCAGCGCCTGGATCAACTCGCGGCTGGACTCATCGGCCATCATGGCCGTGGTGCCCGTGCCCAACAACACAGAGAGGCCGTTGAACGGCACGTTCCAGACCAGCTTGTGCCAACGCGCCAGATGCACATTGGCCATGGCCTGGGACTCGATGCCAGCTTGATGAAACAGCCCGGCACCGGCTTCGACAATCGCCTGTTGCTGCAACTCGTCGTTGGCCGCCGTGCCACTGTGATAGCCCAGGTTGACCCGGCCCAACGCCTGATGCTCGACCACACCAGGGGCCGAGCGGTGCACACCGATGTAGCACAGGCCGCCCAACAGATGCAGCGACGGCGGCAGGTGTTCACGCAGGCTGTCTTCCACATCGAGGCCGTTTTGCAAGAGCACCACTTTGGCGTCCGGCGCCGCCACCTGGGCGATGGTTGGCGCCAGGTCCACATTGCCGGTGGACTTGGTGCCCACCAGTAGCCAGTCGCACGGCGGCATGTCGGCGGCGCTGGCATAGGCCTGCACCGGATGCAGGTGCAGTTGCCCATGCACCGTACTGTTGACGTGCAGGCCATGCCTGCTCACCGCGGCATATTCGCTGCGCAACAGGAAATGCACATCGAAGCCGGCACGCGCCAGCATCAGTCCGTAGTAACCACCAATGGCACCGGTACCGATAATGCCAATGCGTGGCGACGGGGCTGCAACTGCGGTCATGGCAAATCCTCTGGTATTCGATTGAGCGCCTGGTTTACGCATTCGGCGAGGTCGGATGCTGTAAGACGTGTCTGTAATTGCCCAAGGAATTGACCCTCGCACACCAGGAACAACGCCGGCAAATGAAAGATCTGGTAGCGTTCCACCGCACCGCCGTTGTGCCCGGCATCCACCCAGCACACGCGGTCCACCGGCAAGTGCCAGCCAGGCAACTGCTGGCGTGCCCAGCGGCAACTGGCACAACCGACACTGGTGAACACTACCAGCGAAATACCTGGCAATCCCAGCAATTGCTGGTCAATATCCAGGTCGGTCAATTCCAGTTCCTTCACTATACTGCTGCCATTGCCGTCAACTGGACGGCGCTCGGAGTCCGTGTACATGGGTCGTTTTTTACCTCACCCTGATGATGTCGCTGTCGAGTTGATCCAACGTCCCTCTCCCGCCCTGCCCCGTCAACGCCTGCACACTATCGGCCGCGGCGGCGTCGCCTGCAATTGGCCACGTGCCTGGCGCGCCGGCACGGCGGTTGACCTGCATATCCCTTCCCTGGGGCCCAGCGCCCGTTATCCGGGCTATGTCGCCTGGTGCCGCAAAGTCGAACAGGGCTATCGCATCGGTATTTGCTTTACCGATGAACACGCCTTGTTCGGTGCGCGAATGGGCGAGCAAGTGTGCCAGATCGAGCGTTACTGCCGCCTGCACGAAGATGCCGAGCCAACGCCTGCGCAACTTGAAGCCATGGCCCGTGACTGGGTGTCGCGCCATGCCGGCGAGTTCTCCCATGAGGCGATTGTGCAGCCAGCGCTGGATTAAACCGGGCTTTGCCCATTGTCGCGGGCCCGTGTTACGCGCTAAGGTTCCTCCCCCCTGCATTCAAATCATGCTGTGCCCGCCGCACGGGGATAGCTGGCGGCCGGCACCCGTGACCCTGGCGAGTAACACGATGGCTGATTTACCGATCAATGACCTTAACGTTGAATCCAACGAGACCCTGATCACCCCCGATCAGCTCAAGCGCGAAATCCCCCTGAGCGACGCTGCCCTGCAGACCGTCACCAAGGGCCGCGAAGTCATCCGTGACATTCTCGACGGCACCGACCACCGCCTGTTCGTGGTGATCGGGCCCTGCTCTATCCACGACCTCAAGGCCGCCCACGAATATGCCGAGCGCCTCAAGGTGCTGGCGGCAGAGGTGTCCGACACCTTGTACCTGGTCATGCGCGTGTATTTCGAGAAACCGCGTACCACCGTCGGCTGGAAAGGCTTGATCAACGACCCGTACCTGGACGACTCCTTCAAAATCCAGGATGGCTTGCACATCGGTCGCAAGCTGCTGCTGGACCTGGCTGAAATGGGCCTGCCCACCGCAACCGAAGCCCTCGACCCGATCTCCCCGCAATACCTGCAGGACCTGATCAGCTGGTCGGCCATCGGCGCACGCACCACCGAATCCCAGACGCACCGCGAAATGGCGTCCGGCCTGTCTTCGGCCGTAGGCTTCAAGAACGGCACTGACGGCGGCCTGACCGTGGCGATCAATGCGCTGCAATCGGTCTCCAGCCCTCACCGTTTCCTGGGTATCAACCAGGAAGGCGGCGTGTCTATCGTGACGACCAAGGGCAACGCCTACGGTCACGTGGTGCTGCGTGGTGGCAATGGCAAGCCCAACTATGATTCGGTCAGCGTCGCGTTGTGCGAACAGGCACTGAACAAGGCCAAGATCAAGCCAAACATCATGGTTGACTGCAGCCACGCCAACTCCAACAAAGACCCGGCGTTGCAGCCGCTGGTGATGGAGAACGTTGCCAACCAGATTCTGGAGGGCAACCAGTCGATCATCGGCCTGATGGTCGAGAGCCATTTGAACTGGGGTTGCCAGGCGATTCCAAAAGACTTGGCCGATTTGCAATACGGCGTGTCGATCACCGATGCCTGCATCGACTGGTCCGCCACTGAAACCACCCTGCGCAGCATGCATGCCAAACTCAAGGACGTGTTGCCCCAGCGCAAACGCACCTGAGCCAATACCTGTTTCGCGCACACAAAAACGCCGGGCCAAGCCCGGCGTTTTTTATTGGCAACTGGTCAGTTACAGCTTCGCAGCATGGCGCTGGTGGCGCTCCATATAGCGTTCGACATAGGAGCATGAGGGGATCACCGTGTAGCCAGCCTCTTCGGCAAACTTCAAGGCTTCCTCGGTCAACGCAGCCGCAATGCCTCGCCCCCGCAGTGCGTTGGGCACGAAGGTGCGATAGATATCCAGGGTCTGCTTCCCGAGGTCCATGTAGGTCAGGTAGGCACGATGACCGTCCACATTGGTCTCGAACTGATGACCAGCCTGGTCATGGTGGATGGACAACGCCTCGCTCATCACTACTCCTCGCGGGTCTGAATTAACGACCCTACCTTACCGATGTTTTTCCGGCGAAGGAACATCTACGCCACCCCGTGCCGGTTTCGACAGCGAGAAAACCGTGAGCGCTCACAACCAGCACATAGGGAATAGTAAGCACCAATCCTGAAATTGCTCAAGGCGCACTCGTCATCCCCTGCCGCTGGTGGATATAGAAAGGGCCTCGATCAACCGGTGACCGATAGCCTGAACATTGCCGGCAGTTGAACCTTGAGACGAACTGGCGCACTTAAAGTCACCTCTAGATGCGCGAAAGATGCCTTGCGCAGTAAAGCCAAGCGCAACCAAAGTGCCCTGCTTCGTTATATAAAATTTCATCTGTTTTACAAGGCTTAACACATGCGGGCCGGCCCTTTCAGCCTGGATCCAATGTTCGTCGAGGTGCAAAAACCTGGACAATTTTCATACAGACCGCCAAAAGATTAGCCAAAATAGATTCGGTACAAGAATTTTTTTTGCTTCTTGCGCAACGTCAGTTTACTTACTACAAGTAATGGGTAGTATGTACGCCGGCTATTAGCTCACTCTGAGAAAGTAGCCATTAAATTGAAAGTCCTTGAAGGGGAACACGATGAACAACGTTCTGAAATTCTCTGCTCTGGCTCTGGCCGCAGTTCTGGCTACCGGTTGCAGCAGCGTCTCCAAAGAAACCGAAGCTCGTCTGACTGCAACTGAAGACGCAGCAGCTCGCTCCCAGGCCCGTGCAGACGAAGCCTACCGTAAAGCTGATGAAGCTCTGGCTGCTGCTCAAAAAGCACAACAGACTGCTGACGAAGCTAACGAGCGCGCTCTGCGCATGCTTGAAAAAGCAAGCCGCAAGTAATAATCCTTCGGGGTTGTTATCAAGCCGATCCATTTATGGGTCGGCTTTTTTTTGCCTTTGATTTGGCGTGTGGGAGCGGGCTTGCTCGCGAAAGCGGTGGATCAGTCAACATCAATGTTTGCTGGGCCGACGTCTTCGCGAGCAGGCCCGCTCCCACAGGGATGTTCGCTCAGGCTTATTATTGAAGATCGAGCGGGGTGCTGGACGCTACAGGTGCGCCGCCTGGCACACCAATTTCGGTCGGCAAGCCATCCTCGGCGGCGACCACATCACGCACCTGGTCCCAGTTGACCCGCAGGTTATTGGACAGGTCTTCGCGCTTGAGCAACGCATTGATGACCGCGGTGTGCTTGTCGACCACCGAGGGCGTACCGTCATCGTTCAACGGCGTGTGAGCCTCAAGGTAAACCTTGCCACCACTGCTGCCGAACTTGTACGCGTCATTGATGATGCGCACTGACGTGCCTACCGGCACCATGCCCGCCATTTCCAACACGTTGTTATTGAACATGCGGAAGCAACCGTGGCTGGTGCGCGTGCCGATACCAAACTTCATGTTGGAGCCGTGAATCAGGTAACCCGGCGTGCCCAGGGTGAACTTGAAGGGCCCCAGCGGGTTGTCCGGGCCGGCAGGCACCACGTTGGGCAGCGGGTCACCGTTGGCGGCGTGCTCGGCCTTGATCGAGGCCGGTGGCGTCCAGGTCGGATTCGGCGTCTTGGCGATGATACTGGTATGGGCGATCGGCGAACCCCAGCCTTCCCGGCCAATGCCCAGGGGGAAGGTATAGACGACGTTTTGGCCTTTTGGATAGTAGTAGAGCCGGTATTCCGCCAGGTTGATCACAATGCCTTCCCGCGGCCCGGGCGGCAGGATAAAGCGTGTCGGCAGCACAATCTCGGTGCCCGCACCTGGCAACCAGGCATCGACACCCGGGTTGGCCGCAACCATTTCCGAATAGCCCAGGTCGTAGGTGGTGCCAAGGTCGGCAAAGGTGTCTTCGTACTTGGCCTTGATCACTTGGACCTGGCCAACAATGTCCTCACCGGGCGGCGGCAAGGGCAACTGCAAGGCCGCCGCCGAACCCGCCGCACAAAGCGCAGCAAGAGACAGGCAGCAGGTGACGACGGAAAGGCGCGACAACATCCGGAAAATCCTTCGCAAGACGACGGGTGGGGAAAAATTGATTGTATACGGCTTCGCAGTGCCAAGCTTCAAGCTGTTTTACAGCTCGAAGCGCAGCTCCGGCCAGATCGGAGGCGTGCCGCGCTTTTGCGATTCGAGAATTGCCCGGCATAACGGGCAGAGTCGCTGGTCTTGGAAAATCGAGCGGTTGACCGATGACCAGCGTGGCTGTGCCGGCAATAGAGTGCCGCAGAGCGTGCGATCGATCGAGCCGCCCAGTTCCAATTGACGCGCCACCAAATGCACCCGCACTTCCTGGCAGGCGAACAGGTCCAGCTGCTCGTCCGGCTCGATCAGTTGGTAGTTAAACAGGGACCAGGCAGGGCGCGACATCGAGGGCTCCAAATCGGGGGGGCGCCACCTTAGCCGAAAGCCTGCCGGTAGAAAAGCGTCATAACAGCGGTTTTAGCGTTGGCCAGACATTTTCCAGCAACTTGTCTTGCGCCCCGACTGCCGGGTGTAGCCCGTCAGCCTGCATCAACTCCGGATGGCCACCCACGCCCTCGAGGAAAAACGGCACAAACGGCACCTTTTCTTTCTGTGCCACATCACCGAATACCTTGGCAAAGGCTTCGACATAGCGCTTGCCGTAATTGGGCGGAATCTGCATGCCCAACAGCAGCACCTTGGCGCCGCTGTCCCGGGACTGCTGGATCATCGAGGCAAGATTTTGTTGCAATTGCGCAGGCGGCTGGCCGCGCAAGCCATCGTTGCCACCCAACTCGATCACCACAACGTCCGGTTTGTGCGTTGCAAGCGCCGCGGGCAGCCGCGCGAGGCCTCCCGCGCTGGTGTCGCCACTGATGGAAGCATTGACCACTTTATCGTCAAAACCCTCCTGCTTGAGCCGTTGCTCCAGCAACGCGACCCACCCTTTGCGGGTATCCAGGCCGAAACCGGCACTGATACTATCGCCAACGATCAGGACTGTACCCGCCGCTGCGTTCTGGGCCATGCACATCAAGGCCAGGCCAGCACTCAAAAACCACACTCGCATCGGATTCTCCATGGGCGCAAGCATTCTCACCGCGCGAAACCTTAGCAAAGTGGTTCCCAGCGCGGAAGGTGAACTGACTATCCTGCACGAACTGAGCCTGGAACTGAACAAGGGCGATAGCCTGGCTATCGTCGGCAGCTCCGGTTCCGGCAAATCCACGCTACTGGGCCTGCTGGCCGGCCTCGACCTGCCCAGCAGCGGCGAAGTCACCCTGGCCGGGCAAGCCCTGAGCACCCTCGACGAAGACCAGCGCGCACGCATCCGTGCCGAGCATGTGGGCTTCGTATTCCAATCCTTCCAATTGCTCGACAGCTTGAATGCACTGGAAAACGTGATGCTGCCGCTGGAGCTGGACGGTCGCCAGGACGCCCGCGAGCGAGCCAAACACCTGCTGGAGCGCGTAGGCCTGGGCCAGCGCCTGACCCACTCGCCCCGTCAGCTGTCCGGTGGCGAACAACAACGCGTGGCGATAGCCCGCGCGTTTGCCGCCGAACCGGACGTGCTGTTTGCCGACGAGCCCACCGGCAACCTCGACAGCCATACTGGCGAGCGCATCAGCGATCTGCTGTTCGAGTTGAATAAAGAGAGCGGTACGACCCTGGTACTGGTCACCCACGACGAGCGCCTGGCCCACCGTTGCCGACGCCTGATCCGCCTTGAAGCCGGCCTGATGGTCGCGCCCCTGGAGCCTTGATGGCACGTTTGCCGCTGTTGCGTCTGTTCAGCCTTGCCATGCGTCAGTTACTGCGCGATGCCCGCGCCGGCGAATTGCGCGTGCTGTTCTTTGCCCTGCTGGTGGCCGTGGCTGCCAGCACCGCCATCGGCTACTTTGGTGCGCGCCTCAACGGCGCCATGCTGCTGCGCGCCACCGAATTCCTCGGCGCCGATCTGGTGGTCGAAGGCAGCTCGCCGGCCCGGCCCGAGCAAATCAAATCCGGGACCGAACTGGGCCTGGATCACGCTCGTATCGTGGAGTTCTCCAGCGTTATCGCCACCGATAATGGCATCCAGCTCTCCAGCATCAAGGCGGTCAACGAGCAGTACCCCTTGCGCGGCGAGCTTAAAAGCAGCACCGAGCCCTTCGGTACGCAAACCCCTGGCGGTGGTCCCAAACCCGGTGACGCCTGGGTGGAAGCACGATTGCTGACGGCGCTGGACCTGAAAATCGGCGACAGCATCGATGTCGGCATGAAGACCCTGCGCCTGGCGCGCATCCTGACCTACGAGCCCGACCGGGCCGGGAACTTCTACAGCCTCACGCCCAGGGTCATGATCAACCTGGCGGACCTGGACGCCACCGGTGTCGTCCAGCCAGGCAGCCGTGTGAGCTACCGCGAACTATGGCGTGCGCCACAAGGCAGCACTGCGCTGCAAACCTATCGCGACCTGGTCAAACCGGGCCTGGCTGCCAACCAGCGGCTGCAGGACTCCCGCGATGGCAACCAGCAAATCGGCGGCGCGCTGGGCAAGGCCGAACGTTACCTGAACATGGCCAGCCTGGTGGCCGTGCTGCTGGCTGGCGTGGCCGTGGCGCTGTCGGCCAACCGCTTCGCCAGTCGACGGTTCGATGCCAGCGCGTTGTTGCGCTGCCTGGGCCTGTCGCGCCGTGAAGCCATGCTGCTGTTCAGCCTGCAACTGAGCGTGCTGGGCTTGCTGGCGAGCCTGGCCGGCGCCCTGCTCGGCTGGCTGGCGCAATTTGGCCTGTTCTACTTCCTGCACGACCTGCTGCCCGCCGACGTACCGCCAGGCGGGTTGCTGCCGGCTGTCGCCGGGATCGGCACCGGGCTGGTGGCCCTCGCCGGCTTCGCCCTCCCGCCGCTGGCCGCACTGGGGCGGGTACCACCGCTGCGGGTATTGCGCCGCGATTTGCTGCCTATTCCTTCAAGCACTTGGATGGTCTATGGCGCGGCACTGTTTGCCTTGGGCCTGATCATGTGGCGCCTGAGCCTGGACCTGGTATTGACCTTCGCGTTACTCGGCGGCGGTGTAGTCGCTGCGCTGCTCCTGGGTGGCTTGCTGCTGTTGTTGCTACAGAGCCTGCGGCGGTTACTGGCTCGCGCCTCCCTGCCGTGGCGCCTGGGCCTGGGCCAATTGTTGCGTCACCCGTTGGCGGCAGCGGGCCAATCCCTGGCCTTTGGCTTGATCCTGTTGTCCATGGGGTTGATCGCGCTGTTGCGGGGGGAATTGCTCGACACCTGGCAAAACCAGTTGCCCAAGGATGCGCCCAACTACTTCGCGCTGAATATCCTGCCAGCCGACAAGGACGCCTTTGGCGCCCGGCTGCTGGACGTCCAGGCACAAGCAGCGCCCCTCTACCCGGTGGTGCCAGGGCGCTTGATAAGCATCAATGGCGAAGCCGTGCAGGAGATTGTCAGCAAGGACTCCAGTGGCGACCGTGCCACTCAACGTGACCTGAGCCTGACTTGGGCAGCCGACCTGCCAGCGGGTAACGTCCTGACGGCAGGTACCTGGTGGTCGGCGCAACCCACTGACGGGGTTCCTGGCGTGTCGGTGGAAGCCAAAGTGGCCGAGAGCTTGAAGCTCAAGCTCAACGACCATCTGTTGTTCACCATCGGCGGGGAAAACCGTGAAGCGCGGGTCACCAGCCTGCGCACCATTAACTGGGATAACTTCCAGCCCAACTTCTTCATGATTTTCCAACCGGGCACCTTGAAGGATCTGCCAGCGACCTACCTGACCAGCTTCTACTTGGCTCCCGGCCATGACCAACAGATCGTCGACCTGTCACGGGCCTTCCCGGCGGTCACTATCCTGCAGGTCGAGGCCCTGCTGGAACAGTTGCGCAGCATCCTTGCCCAAGTAACGCTGGCAGTCGAATACGTGCTGTTGTTTGTCCTCGCGGCGGGCATGGCGGTGTTGTTCTCTGGCCTGCAGGCCACCCTGGATGAACGAATCCGCCAGGGTGCATTGCTACGCGCCTTGGGTGCCGAGCGTAAGTTGCTGGTCAAGGCCCGACGCATTGAGTTCGGCCTGCTGGGCGCCGTCAGCGGCTTGTTGGCGGCACTGGGTACCGAACTGGTGACCTGGGTGCTGTACCGCTATGCATTTGACCTGGCGTGGCATCCCCACCCGTGGTTGTTACTGCTGCCCGTAATCGGTGCCTTGCTGATTGGCGCTGCCGGGGTATTTGGCACGCGCCGCGCACTGAATGCCAGCCCGCTGACCGTTCTGCGCGAAAGCTGACCCCCGATGGCGCGTACTCTGCCAAGGGTACGTGCCATCAGGCCGGCTTTACATATTCGATCTTGGTGATCCACCAGCACACCTCTCCGCCTGGGGTCTGTACGACTGCCTCGTCATCCACCTCCTTGCGCAGCAGGGCCCGTGCCATGGGTGAGTCGATGGAGATGTAATCCATACGGTCGTAGATCTCGTCATAACCCACGATGCGAAAACGCTTGGTCTCGCCCTGTTCGTTTTCGATTTCGACCCATGCGCCGAAAAACACCTTTCCCTCCTGCTCGGGCATGTACTCCACCACCCGCATGTCTTCCAGGCGTTTGCGCAGGTAACGCACCCGTCGGTCGATCTCGCGCAGCAGCTTCTTGTTGTACTGGTAATCGGCGTTTTCACTGCGATCTCCCAGGGAGGCTGCCCAGGTCACTTTACGCGTGGTATCCGGACGTTTTTCACGCCATAGGTAATCCAGCTCTTTTTTCAGCGCTTCATGACCCTCTTTGGTAATCAGCTTGGTACTCAAACGCTCACATCCCCAGGCAATGTCTAATGGTGCCGATACGCCAGGGCATCATGCCCAGGCAGCGGCTGGCTGGGACTGATGATAAATGAACCCTGGAAAGTATCCAGGCCGGCGCCCCCTGTAACCTCACCCATGGCCCTCCAGGACTTGATCCAACTCAAGCAGCATGCCCTGCATGCGCTGGCGCATGCCGGACAGCTGCAACATCATCATTGTCAGTTTTTCGGCTTTCTGACTGACCTCCAACCCCTGCTTCTGCAAATAGGTATGGCGCTGCTCAAGTTCACGGCCTTTTTCATCCAGTTGGCTCTGCTGCTGTTGCAGGGACGCCTGCCACTGTTCGAGCATTTGTTCTTTCTCGAGGACGGCGCATTTTTTTTGCGTCAACTCTTGGGCGACCTTGGCCAGATTGCTCAGCGCGCTGTCCATTTCAAGCAAAGAGGTATGTTCCAGGTGGGCAGGCGGGTCCAAGTGGTCGGGCTCGGGTGGCTCCAGCCGCAGGTTGTTTGGCTCAAACTGACTGTCATTTTGTTCATCCGGGACAGGCGGCGCACTGGTCTTGACCTGCAACTGTGGGATCGCGGCCAGCGACTGCGCCGGCTCTTCAAAGGTGTCTTCATCCATAGGCTGCGGCACAGCCGTGGGTGCGCGCGGATTTCGGGGCGGCGCAACCATTTGCGACGAAAAGCGAATGGACGGCACGATCACTGCGCTGCTTTCGATCGCAGGCAACGCCGGCGCAGACATACCCAAGGTGATCACCTTCATGACCAATGCCTTCTTGATGATCACCGAGTGATGATCCTCGGGCCTGGCAGGCGGCAGCCGGCAGCCCTTCAAGTCAATAAAGTGAAAGGGAACCTCAGCGTCGCCAATCGAGCTTGCCTTCGAACCTGACGCGGCCGCCATCATCAGGATCTGCTTGAAGACCTGCATCGCTGATTGCAGGTCCTCTTTTGAATCAACCCCCCCCAGAAAATAGCGTTCGAGCTTTTTACGTAATACCGCGATATAGACCCGGGAGTGACCGGGTTCGGTCTCCTCATCCAAGCTATACACGAGAAAGTTGGACCCGGTTTGCGTGACAGCGAACCCACACAGCAACGCGCCGTTAACGGGCGCGTCTTCGTCGTTACGTTCAAGAACAAGAGTACGTAGAAGCATCATGGCAATCAGGCCTCATTACAAAAGAAAAAACCTTATATAAACACCAGATAAACATCCGAGCTTTAATAAGTCTTCCAAACAAAACAATTGTTTCAGCGAATTATCGAGCCGAACGTAGGATTCTTCTTATTAGTTACGTCTCGCGTTCCCAAGCCACTTTATTGAACGTACCCTTTTTAAAGCTCTCTCCCATACGGCCGGCACCTCTCACACGCCCTGCAAAACTTATTCGGTAAAAATATGATCGAGATAAGCAACTTGACAAAACAGCTGGGCAAAAAAAGCGTTATCACCAACCTCTCCTTCTGCGCCCAGCGCCAGGAGTGTGTGGCCCTGCTGGGAGAGAGTGGTGCAGGAAAAACAGCACTGCTGAGTTTGATTGCCGGGGCAATCAAACCTACTTCAGGACAAATCACTATCCAAGGCTTCAGTACCCAGACCCATTCACTCCAAGCCAAAAAAGTCGTTGGCTATCAACTCCAGGACGGCCTCAATCATCACAGGATGTCCGTCAGGCATATGCTCAATTTTATTGCCGCTATTCGCGGTTTGAGCGGTGTTGAAAAGCGCAGTCGAGTCGAGCAAGTAGTCACGCGACTGGAACTGCTGCCCGTGCTCAACTGCCCGATCGATGTGCTTCCACTTGGCTTGAAGCGCAGAGTCGCAATGGCCCAGGCACTCCTGCACTCCCCAAGCCTGCTTCTGCTGGATGAGCCTACGGAGGGACTATGTCCTGATCAACGGCTCAAGTTCAGGGCACTCATCCAATCCCTGACCGAGGAAATGACGATCATCATCGCCTCCCGCCGTTACCAAGAGTTAGCGGATACCTGCACCCGTGCCTTGGTCATCGCCGACGGCCGCCTGGTGGCCGACGCTTCACTGCCGGATTTGCAACGCAGTTCCCGGCATTTCCAGGCGGTGACCCTGGCGGCGGACACCCCGCTGGATTTGCTGGCGCTTGCCGTATTACCTGGCGTCGCAGGCATCGAAGAAGACCGGCATGCCCCCGGCAAGGTGACTGTTCTGGCCATGCCCGGGCACTCCATCTTCCCTTCAATCAACGCGCTCATCACCCACCGTGGCTGGAACATAACGTCAATGAATCTGGAGCCGGGTCGCCTGAACGATGTCGTTCACCATCTGAGCCATGAGGTAAATACTTGAGACTGCTAACCATCATTTTCAAACGACAACTCGCCAGCTTTGCCTCATCACCGAGCACTTATCTGAGTGTGGCGGTTTTTCTCGTGCTGGGTGCGACGCTGGGGTTGCACAGCCATCACTGGCTGGAACAAAACAGCAGCGATTTGCAGGCGTTCTTCGAACTGCATCCTTGGCTCTATCTGCTACTGGTACCGATTTTATCGACGCAGTTATGGTCAGACGAATCCAATACCGGCTTTTGCGACACATTGAAATCCTTACCCGTCACTCCGACGCAGCGAGTGGTTGGAAAGTTTATGGCGGCATGGATCGTCTGTGGCATCGCTTTGATGCTTAATTTCCCTTGGGTAATGGCTGTCAATTATCTTGGCACCCCCGACAATACCGTTATCGCATCACAGTTCTTCGCCAGTTGGTTGTTGGCGGGAAGCTATCTCTCTGTGGGTTGCTTTGCCTGTGTGCTGACGAACCAACGCGTTATGATTTCCCTATTGACGCTGTGCTTGTTGCTGGCCGCCAGTGGGATATCTTCAATGTTGGATGCACTGGAACAGCAGACCCCCATATGGATTATCGACAGTTTGATATCCCTTGATCCGATTTCCCGCTTCAGCGCGATGGATAACGGCAAGTTGACATTGCATGACTGCCTGTACTTCATAAGCATGATCTTGGCTTTTCTGTTTGCGACCACCCTCACACTCAACTACAGAAACAGCTGACATAGGAACGCCACTGATGGGATCCGCTTTTCGCGCGGGTATGACATTGATCGTCATATCACTACTGTTTCTGGCATTCAATCTAGTCTGGGTACCCAAACTGCCAACTGTCCGTTGGGACTTTTCCCAAGAAAACACCCACACCCTATCGCCATCGGCGCGGCAATTACTCGTTTCACTTGAAAGCCAACTGGACTTATATTTCTTCAACACCCTCAATGCACCGCAAAAAAAACCGGTATTGAAACGTTATGGCCGGCGCGTGGAAGACTTGCTCAAGGAATTCGAAAAAGCTGCCAACGGCATGATCAACTTACATATTATCAACCCCACCCCGTTCTCTGAGGACGCCTATAAAGCCAGCTTGTTTGGCCTTGATGACACACAAGGATTCCTTGGCCTTATCGGTACGCGTGCCGGCCAGGGCGCCCAACGCATCCAAGCGTTCAACCCTGAGCATGAATCATTGCTCGAGTATGAAATCAGCCACCTGATCTACAAGTTGATGCACCCTGACCGCCCCACTGTTGGCCTACTGTCGGGACTGCCCTTGGACAAATCGGCCGGCGGGTTACTGGAGTTGATGCGCGAGCAATTCAATGTGGTGGAGTTGGCAGCGAACATCACCCAAGTACCGCCCTCCGTGAACACACTGATGGTTGTACAGCCACACGCTCTATCTGGTCGAGCCCTATATGCCCTTGAGCAATGGGTACTCAAAGGCGGCAAGCTGATGATGTTCATCGACCCGGTGAGCGAGATAGGCGCCGACGCCGTATCGACAAACGCCAGGCTGGATGCGCTGCTGACCGCATGGGGCATCCAGATGCCTGCGGACAAGTTGCTGGTCGATAATCTTTATGCCTCATCAGCAACGCCCGGCACCGGAATGCCCGCGGTACTGCACCCGGCCAGGCTACATCTGCCAAGGCAGGCAATGACCAGGACGGATATCAGCACCTGGGGACTGCATTCGGTCATCGTATCGAGCAGCGGCGCGCTCTCCTTGGCCCCCAAAAGCCGCTCGCTGTTGACCCCGCTTCTGCTGAGCTCGCGCCACTCGGCATTGGTGGACGCAGAACGCTTTGCTTCCGCTACTACGTTCGACTCACTCATAGATGAATCAGCGACTTCAGGGCAGCGTCATGTCATCGCCGCCCGCCTTGACGGGCCCGCTTATTCAGCGTTTCCCGACGGCCTGGGGGGCCAGCCGCCCGGGCTGCAGAGGGCAGAACAGATCCATATGGTGATCGTGGCCGACACGGACTTGCTCGCGGACACGCTCAACAATGCCCTACCCAACGGCAACGCGCAGTTTGTATTGAACACATTGGATAATCTGGCGGCGCCCGAGGCACTCAGAAATATTCAAGCCCGTGTGATGCGCCAACCACTGCGCAGGCTAGAACACATGCGCGACGAAGCCGCACAGGCTTATCGCAAAAGTGCGACTGCGATGGAGCGACGACTTGAGCAGACAGAACAAGCATGGCGCAGGTTGAACCCACCCCACACCAGCCTCATGACTCAAGCGGTGGATACCACTACCCAGTTGCAGGCACTCAACAAAGAGCGCCTGCAATTGCCCATCGAGTTACAGGCGCTCAAGACCCAGGCATACGCCCCGCTGCTGCGTTTCGAACGATATCTGCAATGGCTGATGGTCGCCACAATACCGCTGCTGCTGTGCCTGATTGCCTGGGTACTTTTCCTATACCAGCGCCGGCGTCGAACATTTACGTTGGCGGCCTATCACCACTCGCTCAGCGACGGGTAATCAGGCCTTGGCGGGCAATGCGTGTCAGTTGATGGATCACCTCAACGGCGTTGCTGGCATTCGGTGCCTGGATCACTGCCAGGTCGAAACTATCGCTGGCAAAACGGGCCAGGGAATCGCCGTCTTCAACAAACTGGATCAGGAACGCCGAAGGTCGACCGGAACGGCGTGGCCAGCCGTCCAGATAACGCAGCAGTGTCGGCTGGTGCTTACCGCCCAGAAGGATTTTCGGATTGCGTTGAGTCAGGTCCGCGGTGATCGGGGCCAGGCGTATGGGAGGGCGCAGTGCATTCATCGTGTCGTGTCTCTGCCTCAAAAGTCTGCGGGCAGGTGAGAGGCAACACCGAACCAGCGCTTTAGCGGTATTTCGAAGAACGCCCTGCGTGAGCAAGCGTGCTTCTGTCGGGCTGCATTGAGTCCCAGTGGCGCCCCGCAATTAGCTGTTTAAATCGGCGCATGAGCAGCATCCTAGAGAAGCCGGTGGGGCAGTGTCAAGAATCCCGGGCAACGAAAAGGCCCGCATCAGCGGGCCTTCTGTACAGCTTGCTAAACGATCAGTGAGTGATCGCGCGGTCGACAGACAATTTGCCCGCACCTTCCAACAACACCGCCAACGCGCCGCCGAGCAACGCCAGTGCGAACTCATAACCGTTATTGGCCATGAACAGCCCGTTGTGAATGTGCACAGAGAAAATCGCCACCAGTGTCAGGAAGGTCAGGCCCAATGCAGCAGGGCGAACCAACAAACCGATGATCAGGGCCAGGCCGGCGAAGAACTCGGTACCGCCCGACAGCAGCGCCATCAGCGTGCCCGGCGCCAGGCCGATGCTTTCCATCCATTGTGCGGTGCCCGCCAGGCCACCACCGCCAAACCAGCCGAAGAGTTTTTGCGAACCGTGGGCAGCGAAGATGATGCCGACGAAAATGCGCAGAATAGTCAGGCCATAACCGGCGCGAGTGGACAGTACACGGGTAATCATTGGGCTCATGAGGGTAAATCCTTTTCCAGGTAGGGGGTTGGTTGGCCGCTATATTAATCAGTTTAAACAATGATAAAAGCCGAAATATTGCCTGATTAACATCTAAAAATTCGATTATTTACGCGATGCAATTTTAGCTGCGGGCGGCTCCAGGGACTCCCGCTCCCGATCGAACGCCAAATAATACTTGTTGACGCTATTAACATAGCTGACGCCGCCCATCCCTACCTGCTCCATGGCAATGCGTTCAACCTGGAAGAACCACTGATTGGGGTTAAGCCCACGGCGCTTGGCCTCGGTGCGCATGCCCTGTACTCGCTCCGGCCCCATGTTGTACGCCGCTAGCATAAAGGCCATGCGCTCACGCTCATTGAGCTTGGGGCTGGCGAAAAACTTGCGGCGGATCATCGCCAGGTAACGTGCCCCCGCTTGCACATTATTGTCGAGCGTCTCGATATTGTTGACCCCCACCCGTTGGGCCGCCGACGGCGTGATCTGCATCAGGCCGGTAGGGCCGCCGCTGTTGCGTGCGCCTGGGTCCAGGGAAGACTCCTTGAATGCCAACGCCGCCAGGTTCAGCCAGTCCATACCTTGCTCACGCGCATGTTTTTGCAGGACCGGGCGCAGTTTTTCCAGGCGCTGGCGGTCAGCCCGCGCCAACGGGTTACGGACCTGGTAGAGGCGTCGATAGATACGCTGGAATGCCACATCCTGGTCGGAAGGCGTGTGATAGGTCTTGAGAAACCGATCAATGCTGGCGCGCAGCATCGAGGCATCCTGGCGCACAAACCAGAACTCGTCGCCCGGCTCGCTGATCACCACCTGCTTGTCAAAGCGCAACTTGGGCAGAATTTTCGACCAGCGTTGGGCAATGGGTTTTTCCACGATCGTCAGGTGAAAAATCCCGGCCTGCACCATCTCCAGGACGTCTTCCACCGCCAGGCTGGGGTCAACCCATTCGACTTTCACGGGGGGGCGCTTGTGCAGAGCCAGTTTTTGATTGACCTGACTGATGGCATCCGCCGCCGCACTGCCCGTGGTCAGCGTCAGCGTGCGACCTGACAGTTGCTCCAGCCTGGTAAAGCGTCGTTCACCCTTGACGCCCACCAGCCACAACGGCACATCGCTGACAATCGGGTCGCTGGCGCTGACCTTGTGCACGCCCTTCACGTCCAGCAACTCACCGGGCGCCACCAGGTCGCCCTCGCCACGGGCCAGCGCGCCGAGTAACTGGTCCTTGGCCTTGGGGATGATCTTGAGGTTGATGGCCTGCCCATCACGGGCATGGCCATTGAGGTACTGCTCGAAGGCACGCAACCGATGGTATTCGACACCGATGGCCTGGCCCTGCACTTCACCGGAACTGTTGCGGCTCTGGTTGACCAATACGCGCAGGGTGCGGCTGGAGCGAATTTGCGCGAGGTCGCGGACCTTGCCGGGCTTGGCCACTTGCAGCGGCCCATCCAGACGTGCGACCGCCGCCATGGGCAGCAGCAACGTCAGGCACAACATAAGCAACGCCGAGGGTCGGATCATCCGCTCTCCGAAAAGAAAACTGGCCAGCACCTTCGCGAATAACGACGTGCTGGTGGTCAGAAACAGAGCGCTTTATGCGCTGGCAAGGCGTGCAACGGCGCCACGGTGGTAGGCAATCGGTCCACCACAATGTCGCTTGCGACGTTCAAAGACAGCGTTAACGTGTTGTAGTTCTTGGTTTTTCTTATCAATCTACAGCTCTGATATGCTTTCCGGCCGCAGGCGGAGATAGCACCATGCAACTCATTGATATTGGCGTCAACCTGACCAACCCCAGTTTCGACGAGAGGCACACGGCCGTTCTCGAACGCGCTTACGCCGCTGGCGTGCAGCAATTGGTACTCACCGGCACCAGTGTCGAAGGCAGCGAACAGGCACTGCAATTGTGTGTAAAACTCGACGAAAGCGGCCAGCGCCTGTTCAGCACCGCCGGCATTCACCCTCACTCTGCCAGCGACTGGAACAGCGACAGCGCCCAACGCCTGCGCAGCTTGCTGGGCGACAGCCGAGTGCGCGCCGTGGGTGAATGCGGGCTGGATTTCAACCGGGACTTCTCCCCTCGCCCCCGGCAGGAAAAAGTCCTCGAAGAACACCTCGCCCTGGCCGTCGAGCTGCAACTGCCGGTGTTTCTCCATGAGCGCGATGCCAACCAGCGTCTGCTGGAGATCCTCAAGGACTACCGCGACCACCTGCCAGCCGCCGTGGTGCACTGCTTCACTGGCGAACAGGCAGCGCTGTTCAGCTACCTGGACCTGGATTTGCACATTGGCATCACGGGTTGGATCTGCGACGAACGCCGTGGCACCCACCTGCATTCACTGGTCAGGGACATTCCCCGAGGCCGTCTGATGCTGGAAAGCGATGCGCCCTACCTGCTGCCACGCACGTTGCGCCCCAAACCAAAGAACGGTCGCAATGAACCGGCTTACCTGCCCGAAGTACTACGCGAAGTGGCCTTGCACCGTAACGAAACAATGGAAGACCTGGCGCTGCACAGCACCGCGTGCGCCCGGCGCTTTTTCGGCTTGCCTGCCATCGATTGATGCGGCGCATTGACCCATATCAAAAGCGCTGTTCTGAATAGCGGCACAATAATGGCACCTTGCCAATACCGTTTCCGCTATCAGAGAAAACCTTCCATGGGTGCCTGGCTTAGCAATATCTCGCTCAAATACAAATTCTGGGCCGTCAACGCGGTCGCCTTCATCACCACCCTGCTGCTGGTGCTGTACGCGGTACAGCTTGAACAACAGGCGCGCAGCCAGGCGTCGCAAGCATCGGCCCAGGCCCAAGGACGCTTGCTCAGCGCCTGGCCAGCCGACAGAACCTTGCCCACTGGTGAGCACTGGCTCGCATTTTCCAAAGGCCAGATCCCCCAGGACCTGCCCGCCCTGAGCACTGCCAACGGCTGGACTGAACTCAACCCCATGCCGTTGTTCGGTGAAAACCCGCTGATCGGCGCCGAGGTGATCAGCCGGGCCGACGGCCAGCAGGTCGCAGTCCTCGCCTACGCGCCGAGCCTGAGCCAGGTGTTCAGTGAACGCTTCGCCAATTACGCCGTTGCCGTGGCAGTCCTGATGCTGGCCATGCTCGGCGCCTCGCAGTTGTTGATCCGCTTCCTGCTCAGTCAGCTCAACACCCTCAAGGATGTAATGCTGCACGTTGAAAAAACTGGTGACCTGTCGGCGCGGGTGCCGTTGGCCTGCAAGGATGAAGTCGGCCAGATGGCCAGCGCCTTCAACGCCATGCAAGCCGGTTACCAGCGCGTGGTCAATACCGTGGCACGCACCGCCCGGCAACTGGACGACGGCGCCGCACGCCTGGCCAGCAGCATGAACGAGGTGCAACACGGCATGCTGGGCCAGCAAAGCGAAACCGACCAGGCCGCCACCGCCATCAACGAAATGACCGCCACCGTCTACCACATCGCCCAGCACGCGGGCGCCACCCGTGACTTGTCGCAGTCCGCCGACACCCTCGCCGGCAGCGGCCAGGCCGTGGTCACCCGGGTACAGCGTTCGATCGCCGGGCTGTCCAGTGGGGTACAGCAGACCGCCGAAATGATCCAGAAACTGGCCGAAGACAGCCAGAAAATCAACGGCGTGGTCGGTGTGATCCACAGCATCGCCGAACAGACCAACCTGCTTGCCCTCAACGCCGCCATCGAAGCCGCCCGCGCCGGGGAAATGGGCCGCGGTTTCGCGGTAGTCGCCGACGAAGTGCGCAACCTGGCCAAGCGTGTGCAAAGCTCCACCGACGAAATCACCCGCATGGTCTCGGCGCTGCAAGCCGGTACCCGCGACGCCGTGGACTTCATGCAGGAAAGCTCATTCAAGGCCGATGACTGCGTCCAGCAGGCCCAGGAAGCTGGTGTGGCCTTGGCTGAAATCACCGGGGCCGTGGCACAGATGCGCGAAAGCAACACCCAGATCGCCGTGGCCGCCGAGCAGCAAAGCCATGTTGCCGAAGAGATGAACCGCGCCGTGGTGAGCATTCGCGATGTGACCGAAAACACCGTACATCAAACCGTGGCGTCGGCGACTACCAGCAATGAACTGGCGACGCTGGCCGGGGAGTTGAGCAAGGCGATTGGGCAGTTGAAGCTGTAAGACTGTTCCAGCTGTAATCCGACTCCTACGACCAAGCCTCGGTTTACCTGAAGTTAAGACGAAATTTCCTCGCTATTTCCGCGCATAACGCCGACTTCTTTTACCTGACAACCGCTGCAAAGTCCCTCGCCTGATCAAACAGTGCGAGGGATTGCAGATGGTGGTGTTCGCTAGAGCCCTGATGAATGGGGCTGTCTCGTGATCTCGGTACTGGCCAACCTGGTGCTGGTGCCCATGGATCCCGCAGCGCCGAAGGTTGAGCGCGTATTTGCGGATTTCCGCACCTGCCTGAATACCTTTGATAAGTGGGCCGACAGCTTTTCAAGTGGGTCGGCACTTAGCGTGGAGCAGGTGTTCAAGGTTGGGGAAGACGTCGCACTGGTCGCGCCAATTTCCTCCAAAAAACCCAGTCGCACGGTCGCTCAATGCAAAGCCCAGGGCGGGTTGACCCTGGTGCACCTGTTCGAAAGCACACAGTTCGTGCCTATCGGCAACACGCCCGTGATGCTGCAAGCCGTTGCACAGGACGGCAGCCCGGTAGGCGCGCCACTGCATCGGACCATTGGCCCCAGCGGCATTCTTGAAGTCAACGACTGTACCCGCGACCAACCGTACCAAATCACCTTTTACCCCACTGTTTCCAAGGCTCACGTCCAGGCGCTGTATGCGTCCTATGAGACCGTGATTGCCGGGCTGGAAGCGGATTTGCGCACGGCATGGGCCGAGCACTTCAAGCCTCGATGGGCAGACTTTGCCAAAGCGCCTGCTTACAAGCGCAGTGCGTTACAGGGCATGGCCTTTGCTACCGGGATCGGCAATGCGCTTTACAACCTGTGGGACAACATCACCGAGCTGTACGACCTGCTCGCCAACCTCAAGTCCAACAGCGAAACGTTGCTGAAATACCTGTCCGAGGCCGAGCTGAATGCGCTGCTCAAGCTGGGCAAAGACACGCTGGCCAAGGGGTTGCTGGTACTCAGTGATGAGCCGCTGTTGTTCATCTATCTATCGGCACTGGTGGCCTGGATACGCATGCTGCCGCCGCCCGACATGTATGAACTGCTGGGTGAAATCACCGGCGAAGTGCTGATCAACTTGCTGCTGATCTGGGCCACGCGGGGCATTGGGGTGCAGCTGCGCCTGGGTGCTCAGATGCTCAGTGGCGTCAAGTCCGGGCGGGCGCGGGCGTTGTTGGAATTGCTGGCCAAGCAGGTGGCGGGGCCTCGGCTGGAGCCCCATGTGGAGGCCGCCAAGCCGGTGTTGCTGAGCAGTGCGGCGACGCCGGTCAAGGTAGTGCCAGTGGTGCCGTTGAAGGCAGGCGACACGCTGGTTTCGAACCCGGTGCCGATGGTGCGCGGCAAGACCCAGCGCACCACGTTGGTTCGTCAGGAGCCTGTCGATGATGTGCCGGCTGTGGCGTCGAACCCGAAGGGGGATGCGGCGGCGCCAGCGGACAAGACCGTTACCAACGGCTGCCCGGTGTCGATGGTCACCGGCGAGGAATTGCTGACCCTCACCGATGGCGCGCTGGATGGGATTTTGCCGTTTGCGTGGACGCGGCTGTATCGCACCAGTGCGGTGGATGTGGATTGTGGGTTGGGGTTTGGTTGGAGTCATGGGCTGGCTCATCGGCTGGTGGTGTCGGGCGATTCGGTGGTGTGGACCGACCATGAGAATCGCCGTACTCAGTTTCCCTTGCCCACTGAAGCTCGACCGGCGATCACCAATAGCCTGGCCGAAGCGGCGATCTACTTGGGTTCGGCGCCTGATGAACTGGTGCTGGCCCAAGCCTCGCGTTTCTACCACTTCCGCGACGGTGTGCTGACAACCATCAGCGATGCGTATGACAACCGGCTGCGCCTTTGCCGGGATCGTTCTGGGCGGATTGAGCGGCTGGATAACGGTGCGGGTCGTTCGCTACTACTGCGCTATGAGCTGGACCGCATCGTCGCGGTGGACTACCAGGTTCATCGCGCCAAAGGGCGTGAGCCCTACGTTTGGGAAACCGAGCAGAACATCGTTTCCTACGCCTATGACGAAGCTGAACGACTGGTGTGTGCGACCAATGCCGTCGGTGAAAGCGAGCGTTATCGGTACGACGATCAGCACGTCATTGTCGAGCGGCAGTTAGCCGGTGGGGCGAGTTTCTTTTGGGAATGGGAACACGCGGGCAAGGCGGCGCGCTGCGTTCGGCATTGGGCGAGTTTTTCGCAGATGGACACGCGCTATGCCTGGGGCGATGACGGGCGTGTCACGGTGCATAACGCCGATGGCAGCCAGGAGGTGTATGTCCATGACGACCGGGCGCGGATGGTGCAGCGGATTGATCCGGACGGCGCCACGCACTTTAAATCCTACGACGACCAGGGCCGGCTGACCGTCGAGCAAGACCCGATGGGCGCGGTGACGGCCTATCAGTACGACGATGCCGGGCGCTTGGTCGCGCTGTTTCCGAGGGATGATGAGCCAACGTCCTACGAGCATGACAACGGTTTTGTACGGGTTGTCAGGCGTGGGGAGGCGGTCTGGAAATACGAGCGTAATGAGCAAGGCGATGTTACGCGTAGGACCGATCCCGATGGTGAGGTTACTGACTACAGCTACACCAAGCACGGGCAACTGACTGGAGTTTGGTACCCGGATCACAGTTGCCATCGACTGGTGTGGAACGAACGCGGGCAGTTGCTTGAGGAACAATTGCCCAATGGTGGGATCAAGCGTTATCGCTATGACGATCTGGGGCGGCAAGTTGCCTGTGAGGATGAGCATGGTGCGCTGACGCAGTATCACTGGGACTGCGTCGGCAGGTTGATTCGCCTCGTCTTGCCAGGCGGCGCCACACGAGAATTCAGCTACAACCCCTACGGCAAAATCATCACCGAACGCGACGAACTCGGCCACGTCACCCGCTACGAATACGCCGATGGCCTGCACCTGATCAACCGCCGTCTCAACGCCGACGGCACCCAGGTCAAGTACCGCTACGACAACGCCCGGCTGCTGCTCACCGAGATCGAAAACGAAGCCGGCGAAACCTACCAACTCGACTACCACCCCAACGGCCTGATCCGCCAGGAAACCGGCTTCGACGGCCAGCGCACCGCCTACGCCTACGACCTCAACGGCAACCTGCTGGAGAAGACCGAATACGGCGACGATAACAGTCAGCTAATCACCCGCTACGAGCGCGACCACGCCGGTCGCCTCGTCCGAAAAACCCTGCCCGATGCCAGCGTTGTCGACTATGCCTACGACCGCCAAGGCAACCTCCTCAGCGTCGAAGACGGTCACTGGGCGCTGGCCTACAAATACGACCGCCAAAACCGCCTCACCGCCGAACACCAGGGCTGGGGCACCCTGCGTTACGGCTACGACGCCTGCGGCCAGCTGAAAAACCTGTGCCTGCCGGACAATAACCGCGTCACCTTCACCCACGATAAAGGCGGCCACCTCGCTACCGTCGAACTCAACGGTGAAGTGCTCACCTCACATCTATTCAAGAGCGGCCGAGAGCATCAGCGCCAGCAAGGCCAACTGCTCAGCCACTACCACTACGACGACCAGAATCGCCTGCACGCCCACGCCGTTACGCAGCAGCAAAACTACCTCTACCAACGCCAATACGACTACGACAAAAGCGGCAACCTCACCCGCCTGCTCGACACCCGCAAGGGTGAACACCTTTACC
>NZ_WJZM01000061.1:0-35156 GCF_021609545.1 Pseudomonas sp. PA-1-6B | reverse complement strand
AGTTGATCATGCGCTTTTCGTCAACGGCGACGCGGGCGGAGGCGCCTTCCAGCTCGGCGAGGCCTTCGGCGACGTCGAGTTTGTCCAGGGCGGCCTTGGCGCGCACGATGGCGGCGGAGTCGTTGGCAGTGACGGCGCGGGCTTCCACGGCGGCAGCGGCGCCGGCCCCGTCGAGGCGGTCCATGTTGGCTTCGGTGGCGTGGCCGGCGTTGGCGCCTTTAGCGGCTACTTCGCCTTCTTCTTCTTTGTCGAATTCGTCCCAGCTCAGCATGACGTGTCGTCTCCTGCGTGAGGGCTCAAAGGTGCCCGTGTGAAACCGGATGGTTGGGTGTTCACACGGCCCTAGGGCCGCGGTGGATCTTAAGGAATCGTTTGTTGCAACAGCTCGCGCAGGCAAATAAACGGAATCAGGTTGCGGGTGCTGCATGAGGCTTGAGGGGCGCAGCGATGCGTACTTGCTGCAGCGCAGGCTCAAGGTCTGGCTCTTTATCCCTGTGTAAAGGGATATTGCAGGCCCGATTTACCCGCGCATTATAGGGAAAAATTCAGGTTTGTGTTGCGGCGGATGGTCACTTGGGAGCGCCAAAATGACGTGGGTTTCGGCCAAAGCGAGTGTTTGCAAGGCTTTGCTGGGCGTGGGGGTTTTTGACGGGCGGGGATGTTTTTTTTGGGGCAGGGGAAGGGGGCGTAAAAAGAGTGGTCGTGGCTGAAATCGCCATCGCAGGTAAGCCAGCTCCCACAATTGATGTGGGGTGTATTCAAGGGCGGGTTCTTGGCCGCAAGAACGATTTCTTGCGGCAATTAAGAATCCAACTTCAGAAGTTGTTAGCCGTTAGAGCACCCATTGCCCATTACTTGATAGTTAAGAATATGACGCTGGCCTTGAGAATCTTCATATTCCATCTTCACCGGTACAACTTCGCAGACTTCTGGAATGCTGCTCATGGACAAGACTTTGGCCACATCCAAGTGCGTGCTATAGGTGTAGTCCTCGACAATCGGGGCGTTCTGGCCGGCCAGTTCAGTCGGGGCTTCGTCCGCCAGGGCGGCGGTGGCGCACAAGCTGCTCAGGGCCATAACTAATAACGCTTTCATTTCTTCATTACCTTCTTCAGGGCGAAAGGGGGCACGGGGCCCTTGTGAGGCCGCGTGTGTCACTTAAAAGTTGGGAAGTTCGGATTAACGTTGCCTTCGTGGGGGCTGTTGCGTTGTTAATCAGAGTGCCTTGTTGGCGGAGTTGATTTTAGGCGCCTCGGTTATATTCATATACCCGTGGTTTTGATAAACACTTTTGGCGGTTTTTGTAACAATCCCTCAATCAAGATTTTTTCAGAAGCCTGCCAGCCGCCGCAGCACGCGGGCCAGAGCGGTGAAAAGGCATAGCAGGGCAATTTGTAGGGTCTTGTTACTACCATCGTCGAATGGTTCTATAGGCCCACCCCGGCTACAACAGGGGCCATACAACAACAACTATGTCACCGAGGTAAGAAAGATGAGTGCGGCTTCCCTGTACCCCGTTCGCCCCGAAGTAGCAGCCAACACGCTGACCGACGAGGCGACCTACAAGGCCATGTACCAGCAGTCGGTGGTCAACCCCGATGGCTTCTGGCGCGAGCAAGCCAAGCGCCTTGACTGGGTCAAGCCTTTCACCGCGGTGAAGCAGACCTCTTTCGACGACCACCATGTCGACATCAAATGGTTCGCCGATGGCACTCTGAACGTTTCCTACAATTGCCTGGACCGTCACCTCGCCGAGCGTGGCGACCAGATCGCAATCATCTGGGAGGGCGACGACCCTGCCGAGAGCCGCAACATCACCTACCGCGAGTTGCATGAAGAAGTCTGCAAGTTCGCCAACGCCTTGCGCGGCCAGGACGTGCACCGCGGCGATGTGGTGACTATCTATATGCCGATGATTCCCGAAGCCGTGGTCGCCATGCTGGCCTGTACCCGCATCGGCGCGATCCATTCGGTGGTGTTTGGCGGTTTCTCCCCGGAAGCCCTGGCCGGTCGCATCATCGACTGTAAGTCGAAAGTGGTGATTACTGCTGACGAAGGCATCCGTGCCGGTAAGAAAATTCCGCTTAAGGCTAACGTTGACGACGCACTGACCAACCCGGAAACCAGCAGCATCCAGAAGGTCATCGTGTGCAAGCGCACCAATGGCGCGATCAAGTGGAACCAGCATCGCGACATCTGGTACGAAGACCTGATGAAAGTGGCGGGCACCGTCTGCGCGCCAAAAGAAATGGGCGCCGAAGAAGCGCTGTTCATCCTCTATACCTCCGGCTCTACCGGCAAGCCCAAGGGTGTGCAGCACACCACCGGTGGCTACTTGCTCTATGCGGCCCTGACCCACGAGCGCGTATTCGACTATCGCCCAGGCGAAATCTACTGGTGCACCGCCGACGTCGGCTGGGTTACCGGCCACACCTACATCGTCTACGGCCCGCTGGCCAATGGCGCGACCACGCTACTGTTCGAAGGCGTGCCGAACTACCCGGACATTACCCGAGTGGCGAAGATCGTCGACAAGCACAAGGTCAACATCCTCTACACCGCACCGACCGCGATCCGCGCCATGATGGCCTCCGGCACCGCTGCCTGTGAAGGCGCCGACGGCAGCAGCCTGCGCCTGTTGGGCTCGGTGGGTGAGCCGATCAACCCGGAAGCCTGGGACTGGTACTACAAGAACGTCGGCCAATCCCGTTGCCCGATCGTCGACACCTGGTGGCAGACCGAAACCGGTGCCACGCTGATGAGCCCACTGCCAGGCGCCCATGCGTTGAAGCCGGGTTCGGCGGCACGGCCGTTTTTCGGTGTGGTGCCGGCGCTAGTGGACAACCTGGGCAACATCATCGAAGGCGTCGCCGAAGGCAACCTGGTGATTCTGGATTCCTGGCCGGGCCAGGCGCGTACCCTGTACGGCGACCATGACCGTTTTGTCGACACCTACTTCAAGACCTTCCGCGGCATGTACTTCACCGGTGACGGCGCACGTCGCGATGAGGATGGTTACTGGTGGATCACGGGCCGTGTGGATGACGTGTTGAACGTGTCCGGCCACCGCATGGGTACTGCCGAGATCGAGAGCGCCATGGTTGCGCACCCCAAAGTCGCCGAGGCGGCGGTGGTGGGTGTGCCGCATGACATCAAGGGGCAGGGCATTTATGTGTATGTCACCTTGAAGAATGGTGAAGAGCCCAACGAAGCACTGCGCCTGGAGCTGAAAAACTGGGTGCGCAAGGAAATCGGGCCGATTGCCTCGCCGGACGTAATCCAGTGGGCGCCTGGGTTGCCGAAAACGCGCTCGGGGAAAATCATGCGGCGCATTTTGCGCAAGATCGCCACGGCTGAATACGATGGGTTGGGGGATATCTCCACCCTGGCAGATCCGAGCGTGGTGGCGCATTTGATTGAAACGCACAAGACCATGAACGTCGCGTAAGCGGGGTAGGTGGGACAGAGCCCCATTCGGTGCAAGCCGGGTGGGGCTTTTTTTGGGGGCTCAGAAGCACCGAGGTTCAATGTGGGAGCTGGCTTGCCTGCGATAGCTATTTATCAGTTAGCCCATCTTTGGCTGATACACCGTTATCGCAGGCAAGCCAGCTCCCACAGTTCAGATCGCATTTCATAAAGGGGGGTGGGTGGCGGTCTGACAGAGCCGCATCACAACCAAGCCAATAAATATCGGTTTTTTCGGTAGGACGTTTCTGAATGTTACCAGCTCGCTCGAATGTGTAACCGCCCGCACAAACTTGGGGCAATGGACCACGCACACGCTCCGAAAAACCGCGTTCTAGACAACCCAAAAAATAAGATTAAACGCCAGACTTGCCGTGTTAGAAGGGTTTGCGAATAATAGGCCCGCAATTTGCAGCATCATCAGGTTTAATATCTTTTGTCTCTGCATAAATTTCAGAGACTGTCAATGAGTTGGAACCGCTTTCTCAGTGCTTCTGTAAATTGTTGTCGCATTGAGGAAATATCGGCTTCCGGCCTGTCGTTAGAATGCCGATCACTCGCTCGTCGTCGCAGGTGTCGCCCGCGCAGGACGCAGCACCGCTATTCGGTTACACCTTCGCCGCATCGTGGGCCATGGCTCATACTGCTGTTTTTGCCCTATACCGATGGAGTCCCAAGATGAAGAAACTCGTGCTGTTGGGCGCCCTGGCGCTGTCCGTGCTGTCCATGCAGGCTTTCGCCGAAGGCAAGCCGCTGAAAATTGGTATCGAAGCGGCTTACCCTCCGTTTGCCTCGAAGGCGCCGGATGGCAGCATCGTCGGTTTTGACTACGACATCGGCAACGCCCTGTGCAAGCAGATGGACGTCAAGTGCACCTGGGTCGAGCAGGAATTCGACGGCCTGATCCCGGCGTTGAAAGTGCGCAAGATCGACGCGATTCTGTCGTCCATGTCCATCACCGAAGACCGCAAGAAATCCGTGGATTTCACCACCCGCTACTACCTGTCCCCAGCGCGCCTGGTGATGAAGGAAGGCACCACCGTCAGCGACAGCCTGGATGAATTGAAGGGCAAGAAGATCGGTGTACAGCGCGGTTCGATCCACGATCGTTTCGCCCGTGAAGTCCTGGCGCCAAAAGGTGCGGATATCAAGGGTTACAGTACCCAGAACGAAATCTACCTGGACGTGGCTGCCGGTCGTCTCGACGGTACCGTGGCTGACGCCACCCTGCTGCAAGACGGTTTCCTGAAAACTGACGCCGGCAAAGGCTACGCGTTTGTAGGGCCATCGTTCACCGAAGCCAAATACTTCGGCGACGGTATCGGCATCGCAGTGCGCAAAGGTGACAAAGAAAACCTTGAGCGCATCAATGCGGCCATCGCTGCAATCCGTGCCAACGGCGAATACAAGAAAATCCAGGACAAGTACTTCGACTTCGATATTTACGGCGCTGACGCCAAGTAACTCATCGCAGCTGTCTGTCCGAAATGGCGCAAGCAACAGTCATCCTGAAGTTTGCGCCATTTTTTCATCCCCCTTTTCGAGGACCTGAATCATGTTGAAAGGCTACGGGGCCGTCATCCTCGATGGCGCATGGTTGACGCTTCAGCTCGCCTTGTCGTCCATGGCCTTGGCCATTGTTCTGGGGCTGATCGGGGTCGCGCTACGCCTGTCGCCGGTACGCTGGCTGGCTTGGCTGGGCGACTTGTACTCCACGGTGATCCGCGGGATCCCCGACCTGGTGCTGATCCTGCTGATTTTCTACGGCGGTCAGGACTTGCTTAACCGCGTCGCGCCGTTGCTGGGCTTTGACGACTATATCGACTTGAACCCCCTGGCCGCCGGTATCGGCACCCTGGGTTTCATCTTTGGCGCCTATCTTTCGGAAACCTTCCGTGGCGCCTTCATGGCCATTCCCAAGGGGCAGGCTGAAGCCGGCCTGGCGTATGGCATGAGCAGCTTCCAGGTGTTTTTCCGGGTGATGGTGCCGCAGATGATTCGGCTGGCGATCCCCGGGTTTACCAACAACTGGCTGGTATTGACCAAGGCCACCGCGCTGATTTCGGTGGTAGGTCTGCAAGACATGATGTTCAAGGCCAAGCAGGCGGCAGACGCCACCCGTGAGCCTTTTACCTTCTTCCTCGCAGTGGCGGCGATGTACCTGGTGATCACCAGCGTGTCGTTGCTGGCCTTGCGTTACCTTGAGAAGCGCTACTCGGTAGGCGTAAGGGCGGCTGATCTATGATCTTCGACTACAACGTCATCTGGGAGGCCATGCCGCTGTACCTCGGCGGCCTGCTGACCACCCTGAAACTGCTCGGTATCTCGCTGTTCTTCGGCCTGCTCGCGGCCTTGCCCCTGGGCTTGATGCGCGTGTCCAAGCAGCCGATCGTCAACGGCGTGGCCTGGCTTTACACCTATGTGATCCGCGGCACACCGATGCTGGTGCAGCTGTTTTTGATCTACTACGGCCTGGCGCAGTTCGAAGTGGTGCGCGAAAGCTTCCTGTGGCCGCTGCTGTCCAGCGCGACATTCTGTGCGTGCCTGGCGTTTGCGATCAACACCAGCGCCTACACCGCCGAAATTATCGCCGGCAGCCTCAAGGCCACGCCTAACGGTGAGATCGAAGCGGCCAAGGCCATGGGCATGTCGCGCTACAAACTGTACCGCCGCATTCTGTTGCCGTCGGCCCTGCGCCGTGCGCTGCCGCAGTACAGCAACGAAGTGATCATGATGCTGCAGACCACCAGCCTGGCGTCTATCGTTACCCTGATCGACATCACCGGTGCCGCGCGTACGGTCAATGCCCAGTATTACCTGCCGTTCGAAGCCTATATCACCGCCGGCGTGTTCTACCTGTGCCTGACCTTCATCCTGGTGCGCCTGTTCAAGTTGGCCGAGCGCCGCTGGCTGAGCTACCTGGCTCCACGGAAGCACTGATATGGAACGTATCGATCATCTGCTGCCCTGGGGGCATTTGGGCTGCGAGCGCCAACTGAGCGTGTTCCGCTTTGGCAGCGGCGAGCGCAAGGCCTATATCCAGGCCAGCCTGCACGCCGATGAGTTGCCGGGTATGCGTGCCGCGTGGGAACTGAAAAAACGCCTCACAAAGCTGGAGCAGCAGGGCGCCCTCAACGGCGCGATCGAGCTGGTGCCGGTGGCTAACCCGATGGGCCTTGGCCAGCTGTTGCAAGGCAGCCACCAGGGGCGTTTCGAAGTGGGCAGCGGCAAGAACTTCAATCGCGACTTCGTTGAGTTGAGCGAGCCGGTCGGTGCATTGTTGCAAGGCAAACTGGGTGATGACCCGCACGCCAATGTGCGCATGATTCGCCAGGCCATGAGCGATACGCTCGCCGCCTTGCCCGAGCCGAGCAGCCAGTTGCAAGGCATGCAACGCATCCTGCTGAGCCATGCGTGCACCGCCGATGTGGTGCTGGACCTGCATTGCGACGCCGAAGCCGCACTGCACATGTATGCGCTGCCCCAACACTGGCCGCAGTGGCGGTCGCTGTCGGCACACCTGAATGTGAAGGTCGGCCTGCTGGCGGAAGATTCCGGCGGCAGTTCGTTTGACGAGGCGTGCTCGTTGCCGTGGCTGCGTTTGTCGCGCACGTTCCCGCAGGCGCAGATTCCGCTGGCCTGCCTGGCAACGACGTTGGAGTTGGGCGGCCAGGCCGACACCGGCCGTGATGAAGCCATCTTCCACGCCGAAGGCATCCTTGCGTTCCTCGCCGAACAAGGCTTGATCAAGGGCGAGTGGCCCGCGCCGCAACACGAACCTTGCGAAGGTGTGCCTTTTGAGGGCACCGAACTGCTGTTCGCGCCCCATGCCGGGGTGATCAGTTACCTGCGTAAAGCGGGCGACTGGGTAGAAACCGGCGACGAGATTTTTGAAGTGATTGACCCCCTGACCGACCGCGTAAGCACTATTTGCGCGGGCACCTCGGGGGTGTTGTTTGCCGTTGAACGGCTACGTTATGCCCAAGCGGGTTTCTGGCTGGCCAAGGTGGCGGGGCGCGAAGCGCTGCGTCACGGGCGCTTGCTCAACGACTGACCACCTGTTTTTGTGAGAACCGACCGCATGTACAAGCTTGAAGTCCAAGACCTGCATAAACGCTATGGCAGTCATGAAGTGCTCAAAGGTGTGTCCCTGGCCGCCGCCGCCGGTGATGTGATCAGCATCATCGGTTCCAGCGGTTCGGGCAAAAGTACCTTTTTGCGCTGCATCAACCTGCTGGAGCAGCCCCACGCCGGCAAGATTCTGCTCAATAACGAAGAGCTGAAACTGGTGGCCAACAAGGACGGCGCCATGAAGGCTGCCGACCCCAAGCAACTGCAACGTATGCGTTCACGCCTGTCCATGGTGTTCCAGCATTTCAACCTGTGGTCGCACATGACCGCGATTGAAAACGTGATGGAAGCCCCGGTGCACGTGTTGGGCATATCGAAGAAAGAGGCCCGTGAAAAGGCCGAGCATTACCTGGCCAAAGTTGGTGTGGGCCATCGTAAGGATGCGTTCCCGGGCCACATGTCCGGTGGCGAGCAGCAGCGCGTAGCGATTGCTCGTGCGCTGGCGATGGAACCTGAGGTGATGCTGTTCGACGAACCTACTTCGGCGCTGGATCCGGAGTTGGTGGGCGAAGTGCTCAAGGTCATGCAGGACCTGGCCCAGGAAGGCCGCACCATGGTGGTGGTGACCCACGAAATGGGCTTTGCCCGGGAAGTGTCGAACCAGTTGGTGTTTTTGCACAAAGGCATTGTTGAAGAGCGTGGCAATCCGAGGGAAGTGCTGGTGAACCCGCAGTCGGAACGGTTGCAGCAGTTCCTCTCTGGCAGTTTGAAATAATCAAGACTGCTTTTGTGCACCGGGATAGTGCATGCTCCGCAGTCTTGAGGTAAGCCCCGATCCCGTGTGGGAGCTGGCTTGCCTGCGATAGCGATGCATCAGCCAATGATGTGTTAACTGACCCACCGCCATCGCAGGCAAGCCAGCTCCCACTTTTGATCTGTGTTTGTTTTGGGATTTGTAGTTGATTACGGGCTAGCATTGGCCCACAGCTTCTTTCACCGTTTTCGCTCCGGATAGCACTCCATGACCGCCCACAAAATTGGTTTCCTGATTTGGCCCAGCACAAAAGCACTCACGCTTGCGCTGGCTGAGGAGGCCTTGCGCGTTGCTCAGCGGGTACATCCGGATGTGGTCTACGAATTGTCGTTTCTGCAGGCCGAGCCGCAAACCGAGGGGGCCTGGCAACTGCCGGGCGAGCCGTGGGCCGGCAAGCTGGAAGGTTTTCAGAAACTGTTCCTGCTGGCGGATGAGCCGCCTGCCGCCATCGCCTCCCAGCTCAGCACAGCGCTCAAGCAGCTGGTTCGGGCTGGTTGCGTGATCGGCGGGTTATCGGCAGGCGTGTACCCATTGGCCCAGCTTGGTTTGCTGGATGGTTATCGTGCTGCCGTGCATTGGCGCTGGCAGGACGATTTCGCCGAGCGTTTCCCCAAGGTCATCGCCACCAGCCACCTGTTTGACTGGGACCGTGATCGCCTGACCGCTTGCGGCGGCATGTCGGTACTTGACCTGCTGTTGGCGGTACTGGCCCGTGACCATGGCGCCGAGTTGGCCGGTGCCGTGTCTGAAGAATTGGTGGTGGAGCGCATCCGTGAAGGCGGCGAGCGCCAGCGCATTCCGTTGCAAAACCGCCTGGGCTCCAGCCATCCGAAGCTGACCCAGGCGGTGTTGCTGATGGAAGCGAATATTGAAGAGCCGCTGACCACCGATGAAATTGCCCAGCACGTGTGCGTATCACGACGACAACTGGAGCGCATCTTCAAGCAGTACCTTAACCGCGTTCCCAGCCAGTATTACCTGGAACTGCGCCTGAACAAGGCGCGCCAGATGTTGATGCAAACCAGCAAGTCGATCATCCAGATCGGCCTGTCGTGCGGCTTCTCCTCGGGGCCGCATTTCTCCAGCGCCTACCGTAACTTCTTCGGCGCTACTCCCCGTGAAGACCGCAACCAACGGCGCAGCAGCAGCCCGTTCGAGTTGTCGTCGGTGCCCTCCGAGCGCGGTTGAGCGGCGGGCTATTCATCGCCCTCTGTGTCGGGTCCACCGCTGACGGAGTCCTGGTTGGGATTGATCGGCGGGGGTTGTAAAGCTTCCGGTACATCGAAACTTACCGCCGTGCGGTTGTAATAACTGCGCAGCATGGCGATCGCCGCGGGCGAGAACGGGTTGCCGCTGAGGTCGAAGCCCTGGGCTCTGTCTGCATCCATTTCAAGGAGGTCGCTGGGCAGCTCGCTAATCTGGTTATTGCGCAAGCTCACTTGATCAAGCGATGGCAGGTTGAATATTCCGTTCGGCACTTGCGTGAGGCCAGCTTCTTCGATCATCAAACCTGTCAGTCCCGACATTTTGCTGATGTCGGGCGCGACGCCCAGCGGGTTATGACTCAGGTCCAGGTACTCAAGGTTTTGCAGGTCGCTCAGGGCGTCGGCGCTGGTGGTGGTCAAGCGAATATGGCTGTTTGCAAGGCTCAGTGACTTGAGTTTGGGTAGATTGAACACGGCGCCTGGGATGTCGTTCAAGGCATAGCGGTAGATCAGCAGGCTTTCCAGGTTGGGAAAGTGCTCGAGAAATCCCTGGGGAATCGACGTAGTTTCCTCTGCCCTCAATTCCAGCTTCGAAATGTGCTCGAAATCGATATTCAATGACGGTAGATCGCCTAGCGGCGCCAGCGTAACTTCCATTTCATGGGAGGCGGCGGGTGGCTCTTGGTCGGAGTCCAGAGCGGTTTCCCGTCGCCAGGCTGCTTCCAGCACTGTTTTGAGTTCGTCTCGCACCAACTGCTGCTGAGCCTGCGCTTGCTCGTCCAGTGGTGCCCTCGTAAGCGGATGCTGTGCCGGCACACTCACTATCCATTCCTGCAAATCGGCTTGAAGACGCTCGTAGTCCGCTTTCAAGCGCACCAAGTGTGCCATTGAGTCGTCCAGGCCGCCGGGCAGCCTGAAGATGAAGTTATTCGCCTGGTCGACGCTGTACTTGGGGTAAAGCGCTTGCACCATAAGCCTCTGCGCGGGGTTGGCATCAGCACCAAAATGTTCACCGGTTATCTGGCAATAGGCTTTGATCCTCTGCAGCGTGGCGCGTGAGAACCCGTTGCCTGACAGGTTAAAGGCTTTGGCGGCATTGCCTGGCAGTTGGAAGATCGCATCAGGCAGCCGACTCAAATAGTTGTTGCTCAGATCGGCGCTGACTAGTTGGGGGCGATTGAGCAAGTTCTCGGGAAACAGGGAGATATGGGTTCCGCTCAGGTTCAGCGTCTGTAGTTCGGGCATGTGCCCGAGGTTGGGAGACCGTGACAGCTGATTGTTGCTGGACAGGTCCAGGCTTTTGAGTCCTGTGAATGGATCAAGGTCTGCGCGGTTTTGCAGGGTCAGGTTGCAGTTGCGCAGCGTCAGTCTGTCAAGGTGAGAAAGTGCGATGACCTCGGGAGGAATTGTGTTGAGGGCAACGTCGCTCAGATGCAACGTACGTAGGTTGGGGAAGTGGGTGAGGAAACCTGGCGCTCCCCGGGTAGTGGGGTAACCCTTTAGCGTCAAACTGGAAATGTGATCGAAGTTTGCATTGAGTACAGGCAGTTCGCCGTGTATGGGGTAGCCAAGGTTCAGTGTGCGTCCGATTGCGTGGTCAGTATCGATCGGCGTTTCATGGCGCCAGCCGCGGAGCAGTTCTTGTGTCCATATCCAGCGGTGCAGTTCCGCTTCGGCGACCGTGGAAGGGGGCAGCGGGGCATCGGTGTTGAGAGAGGCCTGCAAGAGGGTCGAGCGCCAGGCCATCAGATCGGTTTTGAGTCGTAAAAGCTCGTTTTTCAGGTAGCGGAGCGTCTGTAAGGGAGTGCTGGGATAGCTGTTCAAAATGTCCAGTGTCTGAGCCAGCTCTTGCGGGCTCAGGCCAGGGTACAGCTCGTGTAACAACGCCAATTCGGGGGTGTTGCCGGCCTCTGGCGGTGTGGCGGGGTAGCCTTCCATGCCGCCGGGTAGGCGCATCAGCCTGGGGTCGTAGGCAGGTTTGCGCACTGGATCCTGGGCCAACAGCGCGCCGAGCGCTTCACGTGTCAGGGGGCGCTGGCTCAAGGTTTGCCGTAGCAACGGACCCTGGCCGATATGAATGCCCAGCGCATCGCGCTGAGTGTCAGGCAGGGCCTGCAGGACGGCAGTGTAAAAATCCGTTTCGGCAAGCAGCATGCCTTTTTCGTCTTCGGGGATGTACTCGCCTTCGATGGTACGCACCAGGGTGCGTTTGATCGGTGCTTCAGGAGCGCCGATTGCATCGTGCAGCTTGCCGGTTTGCTTGAAATCGCGCACTTCCAGGCGCACAGACGGCGACCAGCCCGGCAGGTTTTCCAGCGAGTGCAGGGCGAGGCGGTGGGTGTCGCTGTTTTCCAGAGCGCTCATGTACAACCCTTCATGCGCCCGGCTGATTCGAACGTGATGAGCGGCCCAGCGCGCTCGCTCAAGTACCGGTGCGGGTACCTTGCCTTGGTCGATGTCCAGCAACTGCTGGCCGGTGGAGCCGCGTAATACCTCTTCGGCGGCGCTCGTTGGCAGGCCGGGCGCGGCGTCGATGATGGTTTGCAGGCGTGCGTCAGCGGTTATCTCCAGCCCGCGATAACGCGAGTCGAACAGCGAGGCGCGGCTTTTCTGAGCTGCGCGTGCCAGTTGTTTGCGCAGTTTGGCGGTGCGTGCAGGCAGGGTGGGCGTGGGGCCGAACGGCTCTTCAAGCAAGGTTTTGCGTTCCGACTCGTTCAAGGTTTCCAGCACGATCGTCAGCAAATCGCCCTTGTTCATCTGGGCTTCGTGTATCTGTGCCACGGCGGCGTTTTTATGGCCTTTGTGCTCCCAGACGGTTTCACCTTTGGCGTTGAGAAACCGCAGGGTCTTGGATTCGGGCCATAGGCCCGTCTGGCTCAGCAGCCACAGTTGCGTTTGGGTATCAGCCTTCTGATACATCGCAGGGTCATCGCTGTTCATCTGGTCGATGAAAGTTTGCAACTGCTCATCGATCCGGATGCGCTTGAGTGTGTCGGCCAACAGCGGCGGCGGCGGTTGGTGGTCCATGTACAGTTTGCGCAGGACGTCATCATTGGTCTCGCTGATGCGACTGGCTCTTTCAAGACCGGCTTCGCTGATACCTTCGGCAGATGGGCCGAGCCGGCGCAGCAAGGTGGTGCGATTCCAGGTCAACGGGCGATCCACGGGCGTCAACCAGGCGCCCTTGCCATTGCTCAGTACGCGTGGGCGGTAGGCGTGGGGGCGCGTCGGATGTTCAAGGCTAGCGTTGCCCGAGGGTTGCTTGATGGAAAAATATTGTCCGTCCAGCGCCAGGATCTGCTTTTGTTGATGGGCATGTAATCCCTGCGGGCTGGGGCGCGACCCCGGCACCAATTGAATGTCATGGGCGTAGGGCGCCAGGTCGGGGTTCCACAGACGGGTTTTACGGTCGGTGGTCACCGGAGTGAGTCTGTCAAAGAAGTCCCATAGCGCCTTCGGTAGCGTCTGTCGCAACAGGTTTTCGGCGATCGGTGCGCCGACCGCGAACATCCCCAGTTGGACCATTTGCTCAAGGATTGACATCAGGTGCCCGAATGCCTGGCGCTTGAGCCCTTCGGCCCAGTCGAGCACGCCTTCGAACACATCGTCGAGCAGTTGATAGGCGGTATAGCCGAGCATCAGTAAGCCCAGCGGCGGAACAAAGGGTGTTGCGATGAAGGCGGCGATTTCGAGAATGGCTTCACCGATTTTCTGCACAACCTCCCAGTGCCGCCAGCGAGCATTTCTGTCAGCGTCGGCGGTGGGAATGGCCGTTACGCGAGCATCGTTGAGCAACTTATCAAGCTTGTTCTCATACAGGTGTTCGTACAGGTCGTTGGTGATTTTCGTCGCATAAAATTGCAGGTTGGGTTTGGCCACGGGTTCGTCACGCCAGACAGGGCGGGGGTCGCCCGAAACATGCTCGTGCCAGACGACCTGTGATAAGCGGCTGTTGAGATCGGCAAAGAAGTAGCCGCGCTGTTCATGCCTGACGAAACGGCTGAAAAACGCCTGATAGTCGGCGCTGCGCAGTTTGTTCGCCAGGTCCTGCATGAAGGCCTGACCGTTGGCGTAATACTTGAGCGGCGATTGCGGGTCGCCCGGAATATAGGCCACCATCGGGACGGCGCTGCGATTGGACTCCAGGTCGGCGGCGAACAGCACGATGCCGGTCAAGGGGGCGTTCATCAGGCTAAGGTCATGGCACAGCAATGGCCTGCCGTTCAGGTCGCCGATCAGGTTTTTGAGAAAGCTGCGAAGTGCATTGAACGCTTGGGGCGATACATCTTTTTTCAGCTGCGCCATATGCAAGCTGGCTTGGGCGTCGGCTTTCAGGCTGTTGATGACCTTTTGGCGCAGTTGAGCCTTGATCGCCGCGTCATTGAAGCCCAAAAGGTTCTTGAGGTAGCGCTGGTATTGCTTGCCGACATCCAGCGTGCGGCATAACCCGATGAATTGCGCGATGCTGATTTTCTCGCGTAATTGGGGCAGCGTGTTGAATTGCCCGGTGGCGGAGGGCTGAGTAATGAATGTCGACTCTGGGGCATATGCCGTCGGCTTGCTTTCGCCCGCATCAAAGTTGTGCAATGCCGCCTCCAACAGTGAAACGGTCCAGGTTTTGGCGCCAGTTTCTATGGGAAGCAGCGGTGTGGTCTGTGGGATATACAAGCGCAGGTAAATAGCGCTGACGTCGCAGTCGGCGTCGTACTGCTGCTTGAGTGCCTGCTGCAGCAAGGGGGCGGCAAATGCCTGCGGGGATTGGAGCGTGGATAGGGCGCTGTCGACTTGGTTTTGTGCCTTCCAACTGTTCTCCAGGGCCTTCTTGGCGGGAGCTTGCTGGGTGCGGTTGGCATCGCCATACCAATCGGCGAATTCAATTGGGCTGTTTTTCAGGGCCTGGCGCCGGGCACTTGAGGCGTTCCCTAGCCATTTCGGTAGGCGGGGGTTGACCTCGGCGGGCACTACGGCTGCGACTTGTGCGAGGTGTTGGGAGAGCGAGGTTTGAGTTGGGGTGGGCATGGGCTGGATCTTCATTGAGTTGAGGCAGCGACATCACACCAACTTTGATGCAGGGCGGGAGCATATATAGTGATGCCCGCAACGAAACCCGCAGATCTTGCGCTTGCCTCCCTTGCTTATGAGGCCGTGCTGCCCGGAACTCGGGTAGGCGCGGTTAGATCGTCAGGGCGCGCCAACCCTTTCGCTGCATGATCCTGACTTAAACCTGCCGCAGCGTTTAAACTGCGCCATTGCGACGCTATTTGTCGCATTGGCGTAAACCCGCGAAAAACACGGGTTGGCGCTATAAGAAGTTGTCGCTTGGCGACAAGGCCCCACTGAAAACTGTCCTTACAATCCCTGCATCGCCCGCCAGTTCCAGGCAGGCGTTCCTCTTCAGGAGACTCCGATGTCCGTTGAGCAAGCCCCGGTGCAACGTGCCGATTTCGACCAGGTGATGGTGCCCAACTACGCACCTGCTGCCTTTATTCCTGTGCGTGGCCAAGGTTCGCGCGTGTGGGACCAGGCCGGTCGCGAGCTGATCGACTTTGCCGGCGGCATCGCGGTTAACGTGTTGGGCCACGCCCACCCGGCATTGGTCGGTGCTTTGACCGAACAGGCCAGCAAACTCTGGCACGTCTCCAACGTGTTCACCAATGAGCCGGCGCTGCGCCTGGCCCACAAGCTGATCGACGCCACCTTTGCCGAGCGCGTGTTCTTCTGCAACTCCGGCGCCGAAGCCAACGAGGCCGCCTTCAAGCTGGCCCGTCGCGTGGCGTTCGACCGTTTTGGCAGCGAGAAGTACGAGATCATCGCCGCGCTGAACAGCTTCCATGGCCGTACCCTGTTCACCGTCAACGTCGGTGGCCAATCGAAGTACTCCGATGGTTTCGGGCCTAAAATCACCGGCATCACCCACGTTCCTTATAACGACCTGGCTGCGCTGAAAGCGGCAGTGACCGATAAGACCTGCGCCGTGGTTCTGGAACCGATCCAGGGCGAAGGCGGCGTACTGCCAGCCGAACTGGCTTACCTGCAAGGCGCCCGCGAACTGTGCGACGCGAACGACGCGCTGCTGGTGTTCGACGAAGTGCAAACCGGCATGGGCCGCAGCGGACACCTGTTTGCCTACCAGCATTACGGCGTGACCCCGGACATCCTCACCAGCGCCAAGAGCCTGGGCGGCGGCTTCCCGATTGCGGCGATGCTGACCCGTGAAGACCTGGCCAAGCACCTGGTGGTCGGCACCCACGGCACCACCTACGGCGGCAACCCGCTGGCGTGCGCGGTAGCGGAAGCGGTGATCGACGTGATCAACACTCCAGAAGTGCTGGCGGGTGTGAATGCCAAGCACGACCTGTTCAAGGCGCGCCTGGAGCAGATCGGCAAGCAGTACGGCATCTTCACCCAAGTGCGTGGCATGGGCTTGTTGATCGGTTGCGTACTCAGTGATGCTTTCAAAGGCAAGGCCAAGGACGTGTTCAACGCGGCCGAAAAAGAGAACTTGATGATCCTGCAAGCCGGCCCCGACGTGGTGCGTTTTGCGCCGAGCCTGGTGGTGGAAGAGGCGGACATCAATGAAGGCCTGGATCGTTTTGAGCGTGCTGTGAAGACGTTGACGCAAGCCTGATAGCGACACATTTTATTGGCCGGACCTGAACAAATGTGGGAGCTGGCTTGCCTGCGATAGCATCACCTCGGTGCCGTTGATATACCGAGTTGCCTGTATCGCAGGCAAGCCAGCTCCCACATGGATCTGCTTACACATTGAGACCGATGTGTATCCAGGGCCTGTGTCCGGCATTTTTTCCTCTGTGAGTTTTCGAGTTAAGGAGTGACACCATGCTGGTGATGCGCCCCGCGCAAATGGCTGATCTGGGCGAGGTACAGCGTCTGGCTGCGGACAGCCCGATTGGTGTCACCTCCTTGCCGGATGATGTGGAACGCCTGAGCGACAAGATCGCGGCCAGCGAAGCTTCTTTCGCGGCCGAGGTGAGTTTCAACGGTGAAGAGAGCTATTTCTTCGTGCTGGAAGACACCGAGACCGGCCAACTCGCCGGCTGCTCGGCCATCGTAGCCTCGGCTGGTTACTCCGAGCCGTTCTATAGCTTTCGTAACGAGACCTTCGTGCACGCCTCCCGCGAGCTGAAGATCCACAACAAGATCCACGTGCTTTCCCAGTGCCACGACCTTACCGGCAACAGCCTGCTCACCAGTTTCTACGTGAAGCCTGCGCTGGTCGGTTCGCCGTGGTCGGAACTCAACTCCCGTGGCCGACTGCTGTTTGTCGCCAGCCATCCCGAGCGCTTTGCTGACTCGGTGGTGACCGAGATTGTCGGCTACAGCGACGAGAACGGCGATTCACCGTTCTGGGATGCCATTGGCCGCAACTTCTTCGACCTCAACTACGCCGCCGCCGAGCGCCTGTGCGGGCTGAAAAGCCGTACCTTCCTCGCCGAGCTGATGCCGCACTACCCGATCTACGTGCCGCTGCTGCCGGACGAAGCGCAAGAAGCCATGGGCCAGGTGCACCCGCGTGCGCAAATCACCTTCGACATCCTCATGCGTGAAGGTTTCGAAACTGACCATTACATCGACATCTTCGACGGTGGCCCGACGCTGCACGCCCGGGTCTCGGGCATTCGCTCGATTGCCCAGAGCCGCGTGGTGCCAGTGAAAATCGGTGAGATGGTCAAGGGTGTTGGCCGCCAGTACCTGGTGAGCAACGCGCAGTTGCAGGATTACCGTGCGGTGATGCTGGAACTTGACTACGCGCCCGGCAAACCAGTGACCCTGGACCTGGCGGCAGCCGAAGCGCTGGGTGTTGGCGAAGGCGCCAGTGTGCGCCTGGTTGCGGTTTAAAAAGAGAGTTTCGCGGGTGGCTGACAACAGCGGCCCGTTCGAGGAGATAGCATGATCGTTCGTCCCGTACGCAGCAGCGATTTACCGGCCCTGATAGACCTGGCGCGCAGCACTGGCACCGGCCTCACCACCTTGCCGGCCAACGAAGAGCGCCTGACCCACCGGGTGGGCTGGGCGGAAAAAACCTTTCGCGGCGAAGCCGGGCGCGGCGATGCCGACTACCTGTTCGTGCTGGAAAACGACGACGGCCGCGTAGTGGGAATCTCCGCCATCGCTGGCGCCGTTGGCCTGCGCGAGCCGTGGTACAACTTCCGGGTTGGGCTGACTGTCAGCGCTTCCCAGGAACTGAATATCTACCGTGAGATACCGACGCTGTTCCTGGCCAACGACCTCACCGGTAATTCCGAATTGTGCTCGTTGTTTTTGCATGCCGATTACCGCAACGGCCTCAACGGTCGCATGCTGGCCAAGGCGCGCATGTTGTTTATCGCCGAGTTCCCGCAACTGTTCGGCAACAAGATCATTGCCGAGATGCGCGGTGTGTCCAACGACGCCGGGCGTTCGCCGTTCTGGGAAAGCCTGGGCCGGCACTTCTTCAAGATGGAGTTCAGCCAGGCCGACTACCTCACGGGCGTGGGCAACAAGGCGTTTATCGCCGAGCTGATGCCCAAGTTCCCGCTGTACAGCTGCTTTCTCTCCGAAGACGCGCGCAATGTGATCGGCAAGGTCCACCCGGACACCGAGCCGGCGCTGAGCATGCTCAAGAGCGAAGGCTTCAGCTACCAGGGCTATGTGGATATTTTCGACGCCGGCCCGGCGGTGGAATGTGAAACCAGCAAGATCCGTGCGGTGCGCGACAGCCAGTCACTGGTGTTGGCCATCGGCACGCCGGGGGACGACGCCACGCCGTTCCTGATCCATAACCGCAAGCGCGAAGAATGCCGTATCACCGCCGCTCCGGCCCGTCTGGCGGCAGGTACGCTGGTGGTCGATCCACAGACCGCCAAGCGCCTGCAACTGGTGGTGGGTGATCAAGTGCGTGCTGTTGCGTTGTCTGCTGCTCGGGAGTCCAAATAATGAATTCGCTGTATATCGCAGGTAGCTGGCTGGCTGGCCAGGGTGAGCTGTTTGAATCGCGCAACCCGGTGACTCAGCAAGTGCTGTGGGCTGGCAATGGTGCCAGTGCTGAACAGGTCGAATCCGCCGTGCAGGCTGCGCGTCAGGCATTCCCGGCATGGGCCAAGCGCCCGCTCGAAGAACGCATCAGCGTGCTGGAAACCTTCGCCGCTACGCTTAAAAGCCGTGCCGATGAAATCGCCCGCTGCATTGGCGAAGAAACCGGCAAGCCACTGTGGGAGTCGGCCACTGAAGTCACCAGCATGGCCAACAAGATTGCGATCTCGGTGCAAAGCTACCGCGAGCGTACCGGCGAGAAGAGCGGCCCCCTGGGCGACGCCACCGCTGTGTTGCGCCATAAACCCCACGGTGTGGTGGCGGTGTTCGGCCCTTACAACTTCCCTGGGCACTTGCCCAATGGGCACATCGTCCCGGCGTTGCTGGCGGGCAATACCGTGCTGTTCAAGCCGAGCGAGCTGACCCCCAAGGTCGCCGAGCTGACCGTACAGTGCTGGATCGAAGCCGGTTTGCCGGCGGGCGTGCTCAACCTGCTGCAAGGCGCGCGGGAAACCGGCATCGCCCTGGCGGCCAACCCAGGCATCGACGGCCTGTTCTTTACCGGCTCCAGCCGCACCGGCAACCATTTGCACCAGCAATTCTCAGGGCGCCCCGACAAGATCCTGGCCCTGGAAATGGGCGGTAATAACCCGCTGGTCGTGGACGAAGTCGCCGACGTGGATGCGGCGGTGTACACCATCATCCAGTCGGCGTTTATCTCGGCGGGCCAGCGTTGCACCTGCGCGCGCCGCTTGCTGGTACCGCAAGGTGCCTGGGGTGATGCCTTGCTGGCGCGCCTGGTGGCGGTGAGTGCGAGCATTGAAGTGGGCGCTTTCGACCAGCAACCGGCGCCGTTCATGGGCTCGGTGATCTCCCTCGCTGCGGCCAAAACCCTGATGCAAGCCCAGGAACTGATGTTGGCCAACGGCGCGGTGGCGCTGCTGGAGATGACCCAGCCTCAGGCTCAGGCCGCTTTGTTGACCCCTGGAATCATCGACGTAACCGGGGTGACGGAACGTGAAGACGAAGAGCTGTTCGGCCCGCTGCTGCAGGTGATCCGCTATGCGGATTTTGCCGGTGCCATCGCTGAGGCCAACAACACCCAGTACGGCCTGGCCGCTGGCCTGTTGTCGGACTCCGAAGCGCGTTACCAGCAATTCTGGCTGGAAAGCCGCGCCGGTATCGTCAACTGGAACAAGCAGTTGACCGGCGCTGCCAGTACCGCGCCGTTCGGTGGTGTCGGGGCGTCGGGCAATCATCGCGCCAGTGCCTATTACGCGGCGGATTATTGCGCGTACCCGGTGGCGTCGCTGGAAACGCCAAGCCTGATAGTCCCGGCAACGCTCACGCCAGGTATAACGCTGATCTAAATGTGGGAGCGGGCTTGCTCGCGAATGCGGTGTTTCATTCAACATTTGAAGTGACTGAACCACCGCTTTCGCGAGCAAGCCCGCTCCCACAATGGATCTGTGGTGTATTCAAGTGATTTGATGCCTATAAAAACAGATGTTCGTGGAGCCTCGCCGATGAAATCCTGTGAAGTCAATTTTGACGGTCTAGTGGGGCCGACCCATAACTACGGCGGTTTGTCCTTCGGCAACGTCGCGTCCCAAAGCAACAGCCAGCAGTCTTCCAACCCGAAGGAAGCGGCGTTGCAGGGCCTGCAGAAAATGAAAGCCCTGATGGACATGGGGTTTGTGCAAGGTGTGTTGGCGCCCCAGGAACGCCCGGACGTGGCCGCGTTGCGCAACCTCGGTTTCAATGGCACTGACGCCCAGGTGATTCAGCAGGCGGCCAAGCAGGCCATGCCTTTGCTGGTGGCCAGTTGCTCGGCATCCAGCATGTGGGTAGCCAACGCCGCCACCGTCAGCCCAAGCGCCGACACCGCAGACGGCCGTGTGCATTTCACCGCCGCCAACCTCAATTGCAAATACCACCGCAGCATCGAGCACCCCACCACCAGCCGAGTGCTGGGGGCGATGTTCGCCGATGGCAAGCATTTCGCTCACCACGCCGCCTTGCCGGCCGTGGCGCAATTTGGCGATGAAGGCGCGGCCAACCACACGCGTTTCTGTCGTGAGTACGGCGAGGCGGGCGTCGAGTTTTTCGTCTTCGGCCGTAGTGCTTTCGACCCCCGTTACCCGGCCCCGCAGAAGTACCCGGCGCGCCAGACCCTCGAAGCCTCCCAGGCCGTTGCGCGCCTGCATGGCTTGAAGGATGACGGTGTGGTCTACGCCCAGCAGAACCCGGCGGTGATCGACGCGGGTGTGTTCCACAACGATGTGATCGCAGTGGGCAACGGCGAAGTGCTGTTCTATCACGAGGATGCGTTCCTCAACACCGAACAGATGCTTGCCGAGCTGCACGGCAAGTTGGGTAAGTTGGGCGGCAACTTCCAGTCGGTTTGTGTGCCTCGCGCGTTGGTCAGTGTCGAGGACGCGGTGCGTTCCTACCTGTTCAACAGCCAGTTGCTGACTCGTCCTGACGGTTCGATGCTGCTGATCGTGCCGGAAGAGTGCCGCGCCAATGAGCGCGTGTGGCAGTACCTGCAAGGTCTGACCGCTTCCGGCGGGCTGATCCGCGAAGTCAAGGTCTTCGACCTCAAGCAAAGCATGCAGAATGGCGGCGGGCCGGCGTGCCTGCGCCTGCGCGTGGCGTTGAATGAAACCGAGCTGGCGGCCGTGAACCCAGGGGTTATCATGACCGCGCCGTTGTACGAAACCCTGACCCAATGGGTGGGCAAGCACTACCGCGACAGCCTGCGCGAAACCGACCTGGCTGACCCGCAGTTGCTGCTTGAGTGCCGGACGGCACTGGATGAACTGACGCAAATCCTTAAACTGGGCTCGGTTTATCCTTTCCAGATCAATTAATGCCACACGGCTGAGATATTTTATTTATGACCGACACCCTGAAACTCATCCTTGAAGACACCGACGGCACCCAGCTGGAAACCTCCTGCACCCGCGTCGCCGTGGTCTGGCAGGGCAAGGAGATCTGGATCCAGCACGATGGCCGCGGCCAACTGCTGATTGGCGTAGACGTAGAGGAGGGCGACGCCGAGTACGCCAACCTGCTGATGCGCCCATTGGCCACCAACCTGATGAGCCTGCAACTGGAAATGGAACCGGCCGACGTTGAAGGTGACGACGACGATCACGTCCATGGCCCAGGCTGCAACCACTAAGGAAGCTGCTTATGCTCGCCCTCGGCAAACTGCTTGAACTGACCCTCGCCGGTCGTGAACCGGCGCAAAAAATTCAACTGACTGTCGACGGCGTGCAGATGCGCTGGCTCAGCGAAGGCGCGCTTGAAGTGCGTCCTCCTGAAGCTCTGGACAACGGCAGCGACTTGCTGCTGTCGTCCGGCATCCATGGCAACGAAACCGCGCCGATCGAATTGCTCGACCGCCTGTTGCATGGCATTGCCCGCGGGGAGATCAAACCCCGCACCCGTATTCTGTTCCTGTTCGGTAATACCGAGGCCATGCGCCGCGGTGAGCGTTACCTCGAGCTGGACGTCAACCGGCTGTTCAATGGCCGTCATGAACAAAACATCGGCCCCGAAGCCATGCGCGCCGCCGAGCTTGAGCAATTGGCCCGCAGCTTTTTCAGCCTGCCTGGCCGCTCGCGCCTGCATTACGACCTGCATACCGCGATTCGTGGTTCGAAAATCGAGCAGTTCGCGTTGTATCCCTGGAAGGAAGGGCGCCAGCATTCGCGCCACGAGCTGGCACGCCTGCGCGCTGCCGGTATACAAGCGGTGTTGCTGCAGAATAAAACCTCGATCACCTTCACCGCGTTTACCTATGAACAGTTGGGCGCCGAGGCCTTCACCCTTGAATTGGGCAAGGCGCGACCATTCGGGCACAACGAGGGTGTAGACGTGCGTCTCCTGGAGGCTCGCCTCACGCAGATCATCGAAGGCACCGAGCCTGTGACCGAGAGCCTGGACGGCCTGCAGCTGTTTGCCGTGTCCCGTGAAGTGATCAAGCACAGCGACGCGTTCCTGTTGCACCTGCCGGCGGATGTGGAAAACTTCTCGCCGTTGGCCAAGGGCTACCTGTTGGCCGAAGACGTGGCCAAGACCCGTTGGGTGATCGAGGAGGAGGGCGCGCATATCATTTTCCCCAACCCGAAGGTCAAGAATGGCCTACGGGCGGGGATATTAATTGTGCCGACCTCAGAAGACGCCGCGGAGCTTAAACAGGGTTAAAGGAATACTGTTTGCGCGGCGGCATGTTCAGTTCTTCGCGGATACCATTCTCACTGAATGACACCGGGTTGGAATTGGTGGGTGGAGTCGACGGGTCGTTGTCGAAGTCGAAAGGGGCGGCGTCTGTAGGCAGGCCCACCGCCTGCAGTTCGCTGTTGCGGATGAGCGGACGGGCCTTGTCGCCGTCGACACCGTCCTCGCTGTATCCTGGCAGGGTGGTTCCGGTGACCGCGTTGTACGCATGGCACAGCTCGTGATAAAGCAACGGTATGTTGGTCATTCGATTGCCGATGAACGTCGGATTGTAGTAGATCGAACCACCGTAGGCCGGTATGCCCCGTTGATTATTCTCAATGAATGACCTGGGTTCCGATTCGTTGCTCGGCGCAAACAGCCCGTTGCTCTCATCTTGCAACTCATAGATATTGATTGGGGTGCCGCCTATCAATTGCGCGGCGTACAGCGCTTGCAGCAATTGTTGCCCGTTCGGCGATTGGGCCAGCAGCGAGAGGTCATCGTTTACTCGTTGTTGAAACTGGAGGCTACCGACTACTCGAACGCCGCTGTGGATCAGAGGGTAGTAATTGATATCGGTCACCCGCGCTTGCTGGACATCTATTGGCGAGCTGTTCCCTGATGTGGAAGCGGGCACGCTGAACTGCTGCGCAGCAACAAGGATGGTGTTGGAGTCTTTGAAGACTATGTCCCTCGGCTTGAGCTGAAGTGCCAGATCCATGCCGTGTCCGGCATACATCACATTGCTGTGCGGGCCTGCCTGTAAAATATCATCGCCTGGCCCACCCACCAGGATGTTGTGCTTGCCTCCCCCTGTCAGATGATCATGGCCCTCTCCGCCATTGATAAAGGCCTGCCCTTGGGCGCCAATGACGGTATCGTCCCCGGCGCCGGAGTAGACCGTCATGTCACCGTCGGCGAGGGCAACAACCCTGTCGTTTCCATCACCTGCCTCGATATAGCAGGCGCCTCGCCGAGTCAGGATCATATCTTCGCCGGGGCCGGCGAAAATGCGCGAGTAGCCGCCTCCGGCCCAGATGCGATCACTGCCTTCACCGGCGTCGATCAGGATGGGGTGGGTGACATCGTCGGCAACATTAATAAGGTCATCACCGCCCTGTGTCCGGAACACCACGAACTGATTGAGCCCGTTCAGGGTGACATGGAAACGTTGCGTATTGACTATGACGCTGAGGCCTTCGCCTTCGCCTTGCGCGGGGAGGTCGACGCAGATTCGGTCGGCTTTATCGGTGGTTGTGAACACAAGGTAATCGTGCAGTTCATCGGCCAATTCGCGCTCGACAAGCACGGTATTATCGGCATGCAGCGTGATGAACGCTAACGGCAGTTGGGCGTGCGGGCCCCTTTGGAGGTTTTTGGTGCGGTTGGTGGGTTCGCTGATTCGTCCGTCAATCATCCAGACGTTATCGGGAGCGCGCGGAGCGCTTGGAAGGGTAATCTCAGACATGCTGACTCCGTTGATGATGGGAACTCTTTTGAGGTAAACCTCAAAACCATTACATCGTCGGTACATCAATCACTGGTTTTACTTATATATATGCCCTGTCGATCCAAGGACACTCGGCTGGACAGGGCTCGGATGCAATCAGCTAACGCGCTTTTGCGGCTCGCTTTGATAGATCGCTCGCACTTTGTGCAGGGTATCGGCGCAGGTACGCGCAGCTTCCTGACCCTTGTGCACGAAGTGCTCATAGAAGAACGTGGTGTGCTCGCTGCCGGCATGGAAGTGGTGCGGCGTCAGGGACACCGAGAACACCGGCACTTCAGTTTCCAACTGCACCTGCATCAGGCCGCTGACCACTGATTGCGCGACGAATTCGTGACGGTAGATGCCACCGTCCACCACCAGCGCGGCAGCGACGATCCCGGCGTAACGGCCGGTCTTGGCCAGCAACTTGGCGTGTAGGGGCATTTCAAAGGCGCCGCCGACTTCGAAGAAGTCGATGTCCGATTCCTGATAACCCTGGGCGATCATTTCGGCGAGGAAGCCTTTGCGCGATTGGTCGACAATATCCTTGTGCCAGCAGGCCTGGATAAACGCGACGCGCTCGCCGTGATGGTTTTTGCTTTTGCTGTCGATTGCGGTGGGTTGCATGTTCTGACTCCTGTTTAAGAAAAAAACAGGGCGTTATGAATCGAATGGGATTTAAGGGTACGCATGCGCAAACAGGCGCGCGGCCCTTAGGTGCCAATCCCGTTCTCTCTTCATCCGGACTATGACCGTCGGCCCCGGGATCACACCGGGTCTGCTGACCTTGTCGCCGTCCTGCCTGAGCAGTTCAAGGCGCCAAGCGCTCGCGGGCTATGCACATTGCGTGCAATTACCGCCGGTGGGGAATTGCACCCCGCCCTGAGAACGTTGCCGCCAGAACCCTGGCGGCGGAGAGTTTTTAACATGGTTTTTCGAAAACTGCACGGCTGCCGTCTCGATAACTTATATCGGTTTGATTGGTTGGTATTCGAATGAATGCAATAGGGGCTTGATATTCCGTGGCTTTGCCCGCAGTAATCACACACAAAAGGACTTATCCACTCCGTTAGAGGCCCCCTTCATGACCGTGATCGACCTGCGCAGCGACACAGTGACCCAACCTACCCCCGGCATGCTCGACGCAATGGCCAGCGCCGTCAGCGGCGATGATGTTTATGGTGAAGACCCCAGCGTCAACCGCTTGGAGGCTGAGTTGGCCAAGCGCCTGGGCTTTGCCGCGGCGCTGTTCGTACCCACCGGCACCATGAGCAACCTGCTGGCGTTGATGGCTCACTGTGAGCGCGGCGAGGAATATATCGTCGGCCAGCAAGCCCACACCTACAAATATGAAGGTGGCGGTGCGGCGGTGCTGGGGTCGATCCAGCCGCAGCCCCTGGAAGTGCAAGCTGATGGCTCCCTTGATCTGAACCAGGTGCTTGCAGCCATCAAGCCCGACGACTTCCACTTCGCGCGCACGCGCCTGCTGGCGCTGGAAAACACCATGCAGGGCAAAGTGCTGCCGCTGGATTACCTGGCCAAGGCCCGTGCATTTACCCACGAGCACGGCTTGGCCCTGCACTTGGATGGCGCCCGTCTCTACAACGCGGCAGTCAAGCTGGGCGTGGATGCGCGAGAAATCGCCCAGCATTTCGATTCGGTGTCGGTGTGCCTGTCCAAGGGCCTCGGCGCGCCGGTCGGTTCGGTGCTGTGTGGCTCGGCGGCGCTGATCGCCAAGGCTCGGCGCTTGCGCAAGATGGTCGGCGGCGGCATGCGCCAGGCCGGCTCACTGGCGGCGGCGGGGTTGTATGCTCTGGATCATCAGGTGCAGCGCCTGGCTGACGACCATGCCAACGCGCAATGGCTGGGCGATGAGTTACGCAAGGCCGGCTACAGCGTCGAGCCGGTGCAGACCAATATGGTGTATGTGCAGGTAGGCGATCAGGCGCAGGCGCTGAAGGCCTTTGCGGCCGAGCGTGGGGTCAAGTTGAGTGCCGCGCCGCGCCTGCGCATGGTCACCCATCTGGACGTCAGCCGGGCGCAGATCGAGCAAGTGCTGCAGACATTCGTCGCGTTTTCGCAGAAATGACAGTGCAGGCCGTCTAATTGACTGTTTCTATCACATAAACACGCTGTACCACCGGCAAAGGGCCGATATAATGCGGCCCTTTGCCGTCGCTCCGTCTGATGATGTTGCGCACTGGCCTTTGGCCGCAGCCTCCGTGGAAGAACCTAATGAAAAGCGCAGAAATCCGTGAAGCCTTCCTTCGCTTCTTCGAAGAGCAAGGTCACACCCGTGTAGCCTCCAGCTCCTTGATCCCAGGCAATGACCCAACCCTGCTGTTCACTAACGCGGGGATGAATCAGTTCAAGGACTGCTTCCTGGGCCAGGAAAAGCGCGCCTACACCCGCGCTACCAGCAGCCAGAAGTGCGTACGCGCCGGCGGCAAGAACAGTGACCTGGAAAACGTCGGCTACACCGCTCGTCACCACACCTTTTTCGAGATGCTGGGTAACTTCAGCTTCGGCGACTATTTCAAGAAAGACGCGATCACGTTCGCCTGGACCTTCCTCACCGGCGTGCTGAAGCTGCCCAAGGAAAAACTCTGGGTCACCGTGTACGCGACGGACGATGAAGCGTATGACATCTGGACCCAGGAAATCGGTGTACCTGCCGAGCGCATGATCCGTATCGGTGACAACAAAGGCGCGCCCTACGCGTCCGATAACTTCTGGACCATGGGCGATACCGGCCCGTGCGGCCCGTGCACCGAGATTTTCTACGATCACGGCGACGATATCTGGGGTGGCCCGCCGGGCTCGCCGGAAGAAGACGGCGACCGTTACATCGAGATCTGGAACAACGTGTTCATGCAGTTCAACCGCACCGCCGATGGCGTGTTGCATCCGCTGCCAGCACCGTCGGTGGACACCGGCATGGGCCTGGAGCGGATCAGTGCGGTGATGCAGCACGTTCACTCCAACTACGAAATCGACCTGTTCACCAACCTGCTGAGCGCCTCGGCGGCAGCTATTGGCTGCGCCAATGAAGGCCAGTCTTCGCTCAAGGTGGTGTCGGACCACATCCGTTCCTGCGGTTTTCTTATCGCCGACGGCGTGCTGCCGTCCAACGAAGGCCGTGGCTACGTGCTGCGTCGCATCATCCGTCGCGCGTGCCGCCACGGTAACAAGCTGGGCGCTACCGGCAGCTTCTTCTACAAGATCGTGGCCGCGCTGGTTGCCGAGATGGGCGATGCCTTCCCGGAACTCAAGCAACAGCAAAGCAACATCGAGCGGGTGCTCAAGGCTGAAGAGGAGCAATTCTCCAAGACCCTGGAGCATGGCCTGAAGATTCTGGAACAGGACCTGGCTGAGCTCAAAGGCACCGTGGTGCCGGGTGATGTGGTGTTCAAGTTGTACGACACCTATGGTTTCCCGATGGACCTGACTGCCGACATCGCCCGCGAGCGTGAGTTGACCGTCGACGAAGCCGGTTTCGAGCGTGAGATGGAAGCCCAGCGCGTGCGCGCACGTTCGGCCAGCTCCTTTGGCCTGGACTACAACACCCTGGTCAAGGTTGACGTACCGACCGAGTTCACCGGCTACAAGGCGACTGCGGGCTCGGCCAAGATCGTCGCCATCTATAAAGACGGTAAGTCGGTCGACGTGTTGAGCGAAGGTGAAGAGGCGGTGGTGGTACTGGACCAGACGCCTTTCTACGCCGAGTCGGGTGGCCAGATTGGCGATTGCGGTTTCCTGAGCTCGACATCCGGTCGTTTTGATGTGCGCGACACCACCAAGACCGGCGGGGCTTTCCTGCATCACGGTGTGCTGGTGCTGGGCAACTTGACCGTGGGCGCACCGGTAGACACCCAGGTCGATGCCGACGTACGGCATGCCACGGCGTTGAACCACTCGGCCACTCACTTGCTGCACGCCGCGCTGCGCCAGGTGCTGGGCGAGCACGTGCAGCAAAAAGGTTCGTTGGTGGACAGCCAGCGCCTGCGTTTTGACTTCAGCCACTTTGAAGCGATCAAGGCTGAGCAGATCAAGGCCCTGGAAGACATCGTCAACGCCGAGATTCGCAAGAACACCCCGGTTGAAACCGAAGAAACCGATATCGAGACCGCCCGGAATAAAGGCGCCATGGCGCTGTTTGGCGAGAAGTACGGCGACGAAGTCCGCGTACTGAGCATGGGCGGCAGTTTCTCGGTAGAACTCTGTGGTGGCATCCACGCCAACCGCACCGGCGATATCGGCCTGCTGAAGATCATCAGCGAAGGTGGTGTGGCCTCGGGCGTACGTCGTATTGAAGCGGTAACCGGTGCTGCGGCCCTGGCTTACCTCAATGCAGCCGAAGAACAACTCAAGGAAGCGGCCGGCCTGGTCAAGGGCAGCCGCGACAACCTGATCGACAAGCTGTCCGCCGTGCTCGAGCGCAACCGTGCGCTGGAGAAACAGCTGGAGCAGTTGCAGGCCAAGGCGGCGAGCGCTGCGGGCGATGACCTGTCGGCTGCGGCGGTTGACGTCAAGGACGTAAAAGTCCTGGCTGCGCGCCTGGACGGCCAGGATGGCAAGGCGCTGTTGGCCTTGGTCGATCAGTTGAAGAACAAGCTCGGCCGCGCAGTGATCCTGCTCGGCAGTGTCCATGAGGATAAGGTCGTTCTGGTTGCTGGTGTAACCAAGGACCTGACTGGCCAACTCAAAGCCGGTGATTTGATGAAGCAAGCCGCTGCGACAGTGGGTGGCAAGGGCGGTGGTCGTCCGGACATGGCGCAAGGCGGTGGTGTCGATGCCGCAGCCTTGGACGCGGCGCTGGCCTTGACCGTGCCATTTGTCGAGGCAGGTATTTAAAGCACTGTTAACCGGCCTGTGGTCTAGTCACGGGCTTGTTCAGTGCGGGTGGATTGGAAATTAGGCGCCCCTTTACGGGCTGAGGCGGCTTGGAAATGGCTTTGATCGTACAGAAATTTGGAGGTACCTCGGTCGGTTCTGTCGAAAGAATCGAGCAGGTCGCCGACAAGGTTAAGAAGTTCCGCGATGCTGGTGATGACCTGGTAGTGGTGCTGTCGGCCATGAGTGGCGAGACCAATCGCCTGATCGATCTGGCCAAGGCCATCAGCGGTGATCAACAGCCGCTGCCGCGCGAGCTGGATGTGATCGTCTCCACGGGCGAGCAGGTAACCATTGCGCTGTTGGCCATGGCGCTGAACAAGCGTGGCGTGCCAGCGGTGTCCTACACTGGTAGCCAGGTGCGCATTCTTACAGACAGCGCACATACCAAGGCGCGGATCCTGCAGATTGATGATCAGAAAATTCGCACTGATCTGAAAGCAGGGCGCGTGGTAGTTGTAGCGGGTTTCCAGGGCGTGGATGAGCACGGCAACATCACCACGCTGGGTCGTGGCGGTTCGGACACCACCGGTGTGGCCCTGGCGGCAGCGCTCAAGGCTGACGAATGCCAGATCTATACCGATGTGGATGGCGTCTACACCACTGACCCACGCGTCGTGCCAGTGGCCCAGCGCCTTGACAAGATCACCTTTGAAGAAATGCTGGAAATGGCCAGCCTTGGTTCCAAGGTGTTGCAGATTCGCGCGGTGGAGTTCGCCGGCAAGTACAACGTTCCGCTGCGCGTATTGCACAGCTTCAAGGAGGGTCCGGGCACCCTCATTACTATTGATGAAGAGGAATCCATGGAACAGCCGATCATTTCCGGCATCGCTTTCAATCGCGATGAAGCCAAGCTGACGATCCGTGGCGTGCCAGACACCCCAGGCGTGGCTTTCAAGATTCTGGGGCCTGTCAGCGATGCGAATGTTGAAGTCGACATGATCGTGCAGAACGTTTCGCACGACAACACCACCGATTTCACCTTCACCGTGCACCGCAATGAATACGATGCAGCATTGAAAATCCTGCAGAACACTGCGAGCGAGATTGGCGCCCGTGAAGTGGTCGGCGATACCAAGATTGCCAAGGTGTCGATCGTCGGGGTGGGCATGCGTTCCCATGCTGGCGTTGCCAGCCGTATGTTCGGGGCTCTTGCCAAAGAAGGTATTAACATCCAGATGATTTCCACCTCGGAAATCAAAGTCTCGGTCGTCCTCGAAGAGAAGTACCTGGAGCTGGCTGTACGCGCGCTGCATACGGCTTTTGAGTTGGATGCTCCGGCCCGACAGGGCGAGTGATGCGTTGCCAGGAAGGCGCGGTTTACCGCGCCTTTCATTTTTTTGTGGGGTACATGGTCTTTTGCATGGGCTCGACAATACTTAGCGAGTAGGGCTACGACCTTTTGGTTGTAGGTCGAATGCTTTTTTTTTGCAGACTGTTGTTCCTGAACTGAAATGCGTGAGGTGAAAGGTATGCTGATTCTGACTCGTCGTTGCGCAGAAAGCCTGATTATCGGTGATGGCGAAATCACTGTGACCGTGCTCGGCGTCAAAGGCAATCAAGTACGTATTGGGGTTAACGCTCCGAAAGAGGTGGCGGTCCACCGCGAGGAAATCTACCTGCGGATCAAGAAAGAGAAGGACGAAGAACCAAGCCTTTAATTTTTATCGTTTTTTATGTTTGCAAACGGGGAGGAACGTGGTTAATATACGCCCCGTGTTGCGGAGAGCTGGCCGAGTGGCCGAAGGCGCTCCCCTGCTAAGGGAGTACACCTCAAAAGGGTGTCGGGGGTTCGAATCCCCCGTTCTCCGCCATTATTTGCTTAGTACGTTGCAATCTGGTTTTTTCGGTAAGTTGTTGAAAATACTCGAAAAAATAGCTTTACATAGAGATTGAACGGCCTATAATGCGCGGCAACAAATGCACTCGTAGCTCAGCTGGATAGAGTACTCGGCTACGAACCGAGCGGTCACAGGTTCGAATCCTGTCGAGTGCACCATTTAAGAGTTAGTTGCAGCGATGCAGGTAGCTTGGCTTCAACCAGTTGTGATCTGGTCTAAAAACACAATCTGCACTCGTAGCTCAGCTGGATAGAGTACTCGGCTACGAACCGAGCGGTCACAGGTTCGAATCCTGTCGAGTGCACCATACAAACAAAAAGCCCGCCTAGTGCGGGCTTTTTGCCGTCTGGCGTTTGTATAGGTTTTATTTGGCACGCTCCTTTTTCTCCCTTCTCATGTGTTTTCCCTCGCGCCTGCGTCGTCGCATTTCATAGATGCAGCCAATACTGAGCTTTGGCGTGCAAGCGCTTGTTCTTTCCAGTTTTTTAACGTTTAAAACGTCCGGGCGGTGTATCATGCGCCCGTCAGCCCCGCCGGGGCTTGTGGAATACCTCCATGGACTTACCCAGTAGTTACTCAGTACCCCGTTTTACCAATCATGAATTGACTGATTGATCCTTCCGGCGTGCCCCGCTGCTGGGAGTGGAGTTCGCCTATGACCGAAGTAGAAGTAAAGAAAACACAAGAAAGCCTGCAGGATCGTCTGGCTCAAGTTATCGAGCTGCTGCAGCGCCAGCGCGTGGTCGAAGACCTCACGCACCGCCAGGAAGGTCCGAACCACGACCGCGTCGAAAACCTGGTTCACCGGCAAAACCTCGTCGAGTTGCAACGCAAGCTCGATGACCTGCACTCCGCCGACGTCGCTTATATTCTTGAAGCCTTGCCGCTGGATGATCGACTGACCCTGTGGCAGTTGGTGAAGGCTGATCGCGACGGTGACATCCTTCTGGAAGTGTCGGACTCGGTGCGTGAGACGCTCATCGCCGACATGGATGACCACGAACTCCTGGCTGCCGCCAAGGAGATGGATGCGGACGAGCTTGCTGACCTGGCCCCTGAGCTGCCCCGTGATGTTGTCCATGAGTTGATGGAAGCGCTCGACACGCAGCAGCGTGAGCGTGTGCGTTCCGCGCTGTCGTACGACGAGGATCAGGTCGGCGCCCTGATGGACTTCGAGATGGTCACCATCCGCGAAGACGTCAGCCTGGAAGTGGTGTTGCGTTACCTGCGCCGCCTCAAAGAGTTGCCCGGCCACACCGACAAATTGTTTGTGGTCGACTATGAGGGCATCCTCAAAGGCGTTTTGCCGATCAAGCGCCTGCTGGTCAATGATCCGGAGAAAAAAGTTGCTGACCTGATGGCCAGCGATACCGTGAGCTTCCACCCGGACGAAGATGCCTACGACGCGGCCCAGGCATTCGAGCGTTACGACTTGATCTCGGCTCCCGTGGTGGATAAGAACGGCAAGTTGATCGGTCGTCTGACCATCGATGAAATCGTCGACTTGATCCGTGAGGAAAGTGAAACCGAAGTCCTCAACATGGCGGGTTTGCGTGAAGAGGAAGATATTTTCGCGTCGGTCTGGCGTTCACTGCATAACCGCTGGGCCTGGCTGGCTATCAATCTGATTACCGCGTTTATCGCTTCTCGCGTGATCGGATTGTTTGAAGGCTCCATCGAGAAGCTGGTTGCCTTGGCGGCGTTGATGCCGATTGTGGCGGGCATTGGCGGCAACTCCGGGAACCAGACCATCACCATGATCGTGCGCGCCATGGCGCTGGACCAGGTCAGTACCGCCAATTCCTCACGGCTGTTGCGCAAGGAACTGGCTGTAGGCCTCATAAACGGATTGGTGTGGGGTGGCGTGATTGGCGTGGTGGCCTACTTGCTCTACGGCAGTTGGTCTCTGGGTGTGGTAATGACTGCGGCCATGACCCTTAACCTGTTGCTGGCGGCCTTGATGGGGGTATTGATCCCCATGACCCTGGCGCGTCTAGGTCGCGATCCCGCCATGGGTGCCAGTGTGATGATCACGGCCATGACTGACAGTGGTGGTTTCTTCATCTTCCTGGGCCTGGCAACGATCTTCCTGCTCTGACCCTTCCCGCGGGGGCAAACCTGCCCTCGCTTTGTTTCTTATTCCCAAACTCCCAGCAAAAAAAAGCCAGCACAGGGCTGGCTTCGGCTTTCAGGTGTCAATCAATTGGCTTCTGCGGCCGCCTCCACGTCGTGCGCGATCAGCGAGACGAGAGCATTTTGCTGGCGGTGGGAGAGCTGACGAAAACGCTGCAGCAGTTCGCGTTCGTGCAGTGACAGCTCGGGGCTGTCCAGGCGCATGCTCAGCTCTTCACCCAAGGCACCTTCCTGAATAAGGCTTTGTTCCAGGCGTGCGATGATTTCGGAGTTCATGCTGCGGTGATGATTGCGAGCCACCTCGGCAATGCGTTCCCGCATTCCGTCTGGCAGACGTACGACGAATTTGTCAGCCGTACGGCTGGAATAAATTGCCTGTTTCAATGGGCGCATATATTTAACCGGTTAGTTCAGGGGAGCGGTTTCTGGAATTGGCCGCAAGATGAGTGTTAAGACAAGGCTCACGACCAAAGTTCAACCCGAATTGCAAAGAGGCCGCATCATGCCTCAGATTTGCCATTTCATTGGCGTCAATTCTGTGACAAATATTGAACCGCCTACAGGCTTTATGCCAGTACTGATTTGCGTTTTTGCGGACTGGTTGGAAAAATTTCCCGCAACTGCAGCGAAGCTCGGCAATCTTCGTCCAGGCCTGCGCGGAATCTGAGTCGAAGGGCGCCCTTCCTATAGGGATATGGCCTTTTGCCCTCAAGCTTAAGGTTAGTAGCTGTTCGGCTATTTACGAGTGTCAGGCGACATAAGGTAGGGAGGAGGGCGGCTGGGTAGGGCTAGCGAAGGAGTGGATCGAATTTGATTCGGCGACCCTTGATGAGTGCCATTATCAGTAGGCTGCCCAGCACGGCGCTTGCGACCAAGGCTAGGGTTTGAGCTTGTTGTGAGGTGGCTCCCAGGCCTAGTGCGGCGGACATGAGGGTCAGGCACAGAAATAACCAGGCAGATTTGGACATGAATAATTTTCTCAGAAAACCCAATGCTCGGCCGCTGGGGCAGATTGGGTATCTTGGGTCAGGCGGATGGGGGACTGGGGGTTGGCAGTCATCAGTGCCAGTTGAGGGCGCTGTTGCAGATGGTGGGGAATGGCTTGGCTGATTTGCGCGCCGTCTTCAGTAGTGGTCGGCTGAAAATGAAACGTCACCACCGCGGCCAGTGCCACAGCGTTCAGTGCTAATAGAAGGGCGCTGTTCATAGTCATGGTCTCCACGGTGCCTGGAACGATTGGTTTTGTATGTATGACTTTGCAGATGTCGTGCCAACCTATTAGGCCAATAAAAACAAAGGGTTAGATTTAATTCGTGGGGGTTTGAGGTTGCAGTTTGCAATGATGGCATATTGGTGTAGTGCAATTTGCACGATGCATCTGAAGGCTTTGGTCTGTAGCGAGAGGCTTTGAATGCATTCGCAGGGATCGGCCTACAGTCAAAATGCCAACGGACGACATGACAAAACCCGCCTCGGCCGTTAAGATGCACGCCGTCTGTCGCTAGCCCTTCCGGGTAAGCATTTGGCATTTGTCCCAGTAGCTCAATTGGATAGAGCATCCCCCTCCTAAGGGGAAGGTTGGCCGTTCGAACCGGCCCTGGGACACCATCTCTGTTGAGTTTTCCCTTTTCGGTATTCGCCGGTCTAAAAAACAGTCTTTCTCGCTCCTCGCTTTCGCAGGTCTCAGCCGGGCTTCTTCCGGTTGGAGCTCGATGCATTTGTGTGGGTGGGGGTACTCACGCCCCAGGGCTATACGCTTCTTCTTATATAGAAGAGGCGGCGAGGCATCCTGATTTTATAGGCGAATGGGTTTTTAGCTTTTTTGCGGATAAGGGGTTGACGTTCATGGCGATCCCTGTAGAATTCGCCTCCCGCTTACGAGAGATCGCAAGCGCAAGTGGTTGAAGTTGTTGAAGAAATCTTCGAAAACTTCTGAAAATAACCACTTGACAGCAAATGAGGCTGCTGTAGAATGCGCGCCT
>NZ_WJZM01000060.1:0-36523 GCF_021609545.1 Pseudomonas sp. PA-1-6B | reverse complement strand
TCTTCGCAGGCAAGCCAGCTCCCACATTGGATCGCGGGGCATCAGTTATATCTGTGTCGGCTGCCAGGCCGTCACGGGAGCAAGCTCCCTCGCCACAGATTTAGCGTCGTGCCGAAGTTGTGTAGATGCCTGCGATGGCGTCATCAGCACCTGGCGATAAACTCCGATACCGACTTGAGCAGGCTTTTCATAAAGTGAAAGGGCGGGATAGAAACACATCCGCCAGCAGTTGATTACGCGGCAGCCCCGCCAGGAACAAGCGCTTGGAAAAGGCCTCGACGCTGGCAGGGTGCCCGCAAAGCAAGGCCAGGGTGTGCCGGGAAACCAGCCGCAGTTGCGCCAATGCCGGCTGCAACTGCGCCGCGGTCCATAGCTCCACGGTCAGGTTCCCATGCTGGGCGGCAAGGGCTGCCAGGGGTTCAGCCAGATAATGACCTTCGGCCTCATGGGCCAGGTGAATCACGCGAATGTCGCCCTGGTGATCCTGACGCAGCGCCTCGCGCAACACACCCCACAAGGGCCCCAGGCCAGTACCGGAAGCCAGCAGCCACAACGGCCGCGATTGCCAGTCAGGGTCGTAGTGCAGTGCTCCACCCCGCAGTTCACCCAGGCGCAAAGGATCACCGACCTTCAACTGTCGCGCCGCATCGCTGAATGCACCGGGTTGACGGCAGTCGATATGAAACTCCAGGTACGGCTCTTCCTGGGGCAAGCCCGCCAGAGAATAGGGGCGTGCCACCTGCCCCGCCCACAGCACCAGATGCTGCCCGGCGTTGTACCGCAGGGCACGTTCCGGTTGCAGGCGCAGGCGCAGTACCGTCGAACTCAGCCAATCGGCGCCCACCACCTGGGCGGGCAGGCCATCGCGCTGAGGGTCAAACGCTTCGACCTTCAGGTCTGCACTGACCCGGCACTGGCACGCCAGGCGCCAACCTTGCTGGCGCTGCGTCGGGCTCAGGGCTTCGGGCTGCTGGTCGTCAACCTCACCCTCGCAACGCACCAGGCACGCATGACAACTGCCGGCCCGGCAACTGAAGGGCACGGCCACACCGGCCTGATTCAAGGCATCCAGCAGATTGCTGCCGGGGGAAACAGACCAGTGGCGTTCGCCGACGTACAGTTCAGGCATATAAAGACTCAATCATAAGGAGCGCACACAGGGAATCATGCCTGCGACAGTTTGACCATAGTCGGGTGTATCGGCCACCGTGCCGGGTTATACTGCCGCGCCTTTTTAGCGTCGCGCCTGCACCATTCTGGCGTGCCTTGGAAAGATGGCTTCAGCCGACCGATGCAACACTGACGCCATCTTTATTGAATGTTCCCTTATAGAGGAGCGCGACTCATGACCGTGATCAAGCAAGACGACCTGATTCAGAGCGTTGCCGACGCCCTGCAATTCATTTCCTATTACCACCCCGTTGACTTCATCCAGGCCATGCACGAAGCCTACCTGCGCGAAGAATCGCCGGCAGCCCGTGACTCCATTGCCCAGATCCTGATCAACTCGCGCATGTGCGCCACCGGCCATCGCCCAATCTGCCAGGACACCGGTATCGTCACCGTGTTCGTGCGCGTAGGCATGGATGTACGCTGGGACGACGCCACCATGGGCCTGGACGACATGATCAACGAAGGCGTGCGTCGCGCCTACAACCTGCCAGAAAACGTCCTGCGTGCCTCGATCCTCGCCGACCCGGCAGGCGCCCGCAAGAACACCAAGGACAACACCCCCGCGGTCATCCACTACTCCATCGTCCCGGGCAACACCGTGGAAGTGGACGTGGCGGCCAAGGGTGGCGGCTCCGAGAACAAGTCGAAGATGGCCATGCTCAACCCGTCCGACTCGATCGTCGACTGGGTGCTCAAGACTGTTCCGACCATGGGCGCCGGCTGGTGCCCACCGGGCATGCTCGGCATCGGCATCGGCGGCACCGCCGAGAAAGCCGCGGTAATGGCCAAGGAAGTGTTGATGGAGTCCATCGACATTCACGAGCTGAAAAAGCGCGGCCCGCAGAACCGCATCGAAGAAATGCGCCTGGAGCTGTTCGAGAAGGTCAACCAACTGGGCATCGGCGCCCAGGGCCTGGGTGGCCTGACCACCGTGCTCGACGTGAAGATCATGGACTACCCGACGCACGCAGCCTCCCTGCCGGTGTGCATGATCCCCAACTGCGCCGCCACCCGTCACGCGCACTTCGTGCTGGACGGCTCGGGCCCGGCGTCGCTGGAAGCGCCACCGTTGGACGCCTACCCGGAAATCGTCTGGGAAGCCGGCCCATCGGCCCGTCGCGTCAACCTCGACACCCTGACCCCGGAAGAAGTGCAGAGCTGGAAGCCGGGCGAAACCGTACTGCTCAACGGCAAGATGCTTACCGGTCGCGACGCGGCGCACAAGCGCATGGTCGAGATGCTGAACAAGGGCGAAACCTTGCCGGTGGACCTCAAGGGCCGCTTTATCTACTACGTCGGCCCGGTTGATCCGGTGCGCGAAGAAGTGGTTGGCCCGGCGGGCCCGACCACTGCGACGCGGATGGACAAGTTCACCCGTCAGATCCTGGAGCAAACCGGCCTGCTGGGCATGATCGGCAAGTCCGAGCGCGGCCCGACCGCCATCGAAGCGATCAAGGACCACAAGGCCGTGTACCTGATGGCCGTGGGCGGCGCCGCTTACCTGGTGGCCCAGGCCATCAAGAAGTCGCGCGTGGTTGCCTTCGCCGAACTGGGTATGGAAGCCATCTACGAGTTCGACGTGAAAGACATGCCGGTCACCGTTGCAGTGGACAGCAAAGGTGAATCCGTCCACATCACCGGTCCTGCCATCTGGCAGAAAAAGATCAGTGACAGCCTGGCGGTAGAAGTGCAGTAAGCACCTCATCCAAAAGAATAAAGGCGACTGCGGCCCCATGGCCCAGTCGCCTTTTTTTCTGCCGGGAGCAAGGGGGGCTAGCTCCCATACAAGCTCCTTGGTCACAAGATATGAGCCGCCCATGCTATGGTGCTCGCCCCTTACCGTGCCTGTTCATCATCGTATGATCGTGATCCCTCGCCCCCTGCGCCTGACCTTCTATTCTCTGTTGATCATCGCCGGTGCGGTGCTGGCTGCCGCCTTGGCCACGCGCCATGCCGAACGCCAGGCCTTGGTGGACGACGCCGCCCGTGCCAATCAGCAGCTCGCGCTGTATGCCAACTCGCTGCACACCCTGATCGAACGCTACCGTGCCCTGCCCGCCGTACTGGCGCTGGATTCAGAGATGATCAGCGCCTTGAAGGGCCCGCTGGACGCCGCCACGCAAGACCGGCTCAACCGCAAGCTGGAGCGCATCAACGGCGCTGCGCAGTCTTCGACCCTGGAACTGATGGACCGCACCGGCCTGGCCGTTGCCGCCAGCAACTGGAACCTGCCCAGCAGTTATGTCGGCCACAACTATGCGTTCAGGCCGTATTTCAGCCAGACCTTGAGCCAGGGCACCGGGCGCTTTTATGCAGTGGGCGTGACCACGGGTATTCCGGGCTATTTTCTTTCCAGTGCGGTCGTGGATGAGCACGAGCAGTTCCTCGGTGCCATGGTGGTCAAGCTGGAGTTCCCCGAGCTGGAGCGCGAATGGGCCCAGGGCAATGACCTGCTGTTGGTCAGCGATGCGCGGGGCATCGTGTTTATCGCCAACCAGCCGGGCTGGCGTTATCGCAACCTGCGGCCGTTGTCCGAAAATGACCTGGCTGAACTCAAGGCCACCCGCCAATACGACAAGAAGCAACTGCAGCCGCTGGACACCCAGCCCCTGCAACGCTTTGACGAAAACAGCCACTTGATCCGCGTCAACGGCCCCGAGGGCAACGCCAATTACATCTGGGAGTCGCTGCCGCTCAAGCGCGAAGGCTGGACCTTGCACCTGTTGCGCAAACCCCAGTTTGCCTTTGAAGACCAACGTAACGCGGGCCTTGCCGCTGCGGGTTCGTGGCTGGCATTGGTGTTCTTGGGGCTGTTCCTCAGCCAGCGCTGGCGCCTGGCCCGCTTGCGTCAGCGCAGCCGTGAAGAACTGGAGCAATTGGTCGAAGAACGCACCCAGGCGCTGCGCACCGCCCAGGATGGCCTGGTGCAGTCGGCCAAGCTGGCGGCATTGGGGCAGATGTCGGCCGCCCTCGCCCATGAAATCAACCAGCCGCTGACCGCCCAGCGCATGCAACTGGCGACGCTGCGGCTGTTGCTCGACCATGGTCGCGTGGACGATGCCTACAAGGCTCTCACGCCATTGGATGACATGCTCACGCGCATGGCCGCGCTCACCGGCCACCTCAAGACGTTCGCGCGCAAGAGCCCCAGCGGTCTGCGCGAAAAGCTGGACCTGGCGACGGTGGTCGACCAATCCTTGCACCTGCTCGACGCGCGCCTGCGTGACGAAGCCATCGGTGTGGTGCTGGACCTCACTCGCCCGGCCTGGGTACGTGGCGACGCGATCCGCCTGGAACAAGTGCTGATCAACCTGCTGCGCAACGCCCTCGACGCCATGGCCGATAAACCGCGCAAGCGCCTGGAAATCCGCCTGCACGCCGATCAGCAACTATGGCAATTGAGCGTCTGCGACAGCGGCGGCGGGATTGCCGAGGAACATTTGAGCAGCGTATTCGACCCGTTTTTCACCACCAAACCGGTGGGCGATGGGCTCGGCTTGGGGCTCGCGGTGTCCTACGCTATCGTGCATGAACTGGGCGGACGCCTGAGTGCCGCCAACCGTGGCGATGGCGCGATTTTCACCTTGACCCTGCCTATCGCCCTGGAGACGCCAGACCTATGTTGAACGCGGTGATTGTGGTCGATGACGAAGCCAGTATTCGCACGGCCGTCGAGCAATGGCTGAGCCTGTCAGGGTTTGACGTGCAGTTGTTCAGCCGCGCCGAAGAGTGCCTGGCGCAACTGCCCAAGGACTTTGCCGGGGTGATTCTGAGCGACGTGCGCATGCCGGGGCTCAGCGGCCTTGAGCTGTTGGCCGAAGTGCAGCGCCGCGATGCCGATTTGCCGGTGATTTTGCTCACCGGCCATGGCGACGTGCCAATGGCCGTCGAAGCCATGCGCGACGGCGCCTACGACTTCCTGGAAAAACCCTTCAGCCCCGACGCCTTGCTCAACAGCCTGCGCCGGGCGTTGGACAAGCGCGGCTTGATCCTGGAAAACCGCCGTCTGCATCAACAGGCCGATCATCGCGTGCAGTTGGAGTCCAGCCTGCTGGGTGTATCCATGGGCCTTCAAAGCTTGCGCCGCCAAGTGCTGGACCTGGCGAGTTTGCCGGTCAATGTGCTGATCCGGGGTGAGACCGGCAGCGGCAAGGAGTTGGTCGCCCGCTGCCTGCACGACTTCGGCCCACGCGCCAAGAAGCCGTTCGTGGCCCTCAATTGCGCGGCAATCCCCGAGCAGTTGTTCGAAGCCGAACTGTTCGGACATGAAAGCGGCGCCTTTACCGGCGCCCAGGGCAAACGTATCGGCAAACTGGAATATGCCCACGGCGGCACCTTGTTCCTGGATGAAATCGAAAGCATGCCCCTGGCCCAGCAAGTGAAATTGCTGCGCGTATTGCAAGAGCAGAAGCTGGAGCGGCTGGGCTCCAACCAGAGTATCCATGTGGACCTGCGCATCATCGCTGCCACCAAGCCCGACCTGCTGGAAGAAGCGCGTGCGGGGCGCTTTCGCGAAGACCTGGCCTATCGGCTCAATGTCGCACAACTGCGCCTGGCGCCATTGCGTGAACGTCGCGAAGATATTCCGCTGCTGTACGCGCATTTTGCGCAAAGCGCTGCCAAGCGTCTGGGCCGCCAGGTCGAGCCCTTAAGTGGGCCACAGTTGGGGCGTCTGCTCAGCCATGACTGGCCGGGCAATGTGCGCGAACTGGCCAACGTCGCCGAGCGCCAGGTGTTGGGGCTGGACGAGCCGGAACCGCAAGGGATCGAAGCCGGGCAGTCGTTGGCGGCGCAGCAGGAAGCGTTCGAGGCACACTGCCTGAAGGCCGCGTTGACGCGTCACAAGGGTGATATCAAGGCGGTGCTGGCCGAGTTGCAACTGCCACGTCGCACCTTCAATGAGAAGATGCAGCGGCATGGGTTGGTAAGGGAGATGTTTGTGTAGCGACCTTTGGATCGCCATCGCGGGCAAGCCCGCTCCCACATTTTGGTCTGTGAACACAGGCAGGTGTGGGAGCTGGCTTGCCTGCGATGGCGTCGGCAGCCATAAGCGGATTTCCGCTCATCACCCCAAAACCATCAGCGAATTTCCGCTCAATAAAATCCCGCAACCCTTCTATTCCGGGCCTTCCTCTACCTGGCACAGCTCCTGCTATAGCCCCAACAGGCTGCGCACGCGCCGCTCCATAAAAACAACTAGATGAAGGATCCTTCAATGGATAACTCCAACACCGTGCCTCTGGGATCGATGGCCGTCAAAGCGCAGGAGCGCACCACCTCCAGCCGCATCAAGTCGATATTCAGCGGATCGGTCGGCAACATGGTCGAATGGTACGACTGGTACGTCTACGCCGCCTTCTCGCTGTACTTCGCCAAAGCCTTCTTCCCCAAAGGCGATACCACTGCCCAACTGCTCAACACCGCCGCGATCTTCGCCGTAGGCTTCCTGATGCGCCCGATCGGTGGCTGGCTGATGGGCCTGTACGCCGACAAAGTGGGGCGTAAAAAAGCCTTGATGGCCTCGGTGTACCTGATGTGCTTCGGCTCGCTGCTGATTGCCCTGAGCCCCGGCTATGAAATAATTGGTATCGGTGCGCCGATCCTGCTGGTGTTTGCCCGCCTGCTGCAGGGCCTGTCGGTCGGCGGCGAATACGGTACCTCTGCCACTTACCTGAGTGAGATGGCCACCAAGGAACGCCGCGGTTTCTACTCCAGCTTCCAATACGTGACCCTGATCTCCGGCCAGCTCATCGCGCTGGCGGTGCTGATCGTGCTGCAACAGGTGCTCACCACCGAGCAGTTGTATGCCTGGGGCTGGCGTATCCCGTTCGCCATCGGTGCCTTGTGCGCAGTGGTCGCGCTGTACCTGCGTCGCGGCATGGAAGAAACCGAGTCGTTCACCAAGAAAGAAAAAGCCAAGGAAAGCGCAATGCGCACCTTGATGCGCCATCCCAAGGAACTGATGACCGTGGTCGGCCTGACCATGGGCGGCACCCTGGCGTTCTACACCTACACCACCTACATGCAGAAATACCTGGTGAACACGGTCGGCATGAGCATCTCCGACTCCACCACCATCTCGGCGGCGACGCTGTTTCTGTTCATGTGCCTGCAACCGATCATCGGCGGGCTGTCGGATAAAATCGGCCGCCGCCCGATCCTGATCGCCTTCGGCGTCCTTGGCACCCTGTTCACCGTGCCGATCCTCACCACCCTGCACACCATCCAGAGCTGGTGGGGCGCGTTCTTCCTGATCATGGCCGCGCTGATCATCGTCAGCGGCTACACCTCTATCAACGCCGTGGTGAAGGCCGAGCTGTTCCCGACCGAAATCCGCGCACTGGGCGTGGGCCTGCCGTATGCCCTGACCGTGTCGATCTTCGGCGGTACCGCTGAATACATCGCGCTGTGGTTCAAGAGCATCGGTATGGAAACTGGCTACTACTGGTACGTGACCGCGTGTATCGCCGTGTCGTTGATGGTGTACGTGACCATGAAAGACACGCGTAAACACTCGCGAATCACCACCGACTAAAAATGTGGGAGCGGGCTTGCTCGCGAATGCGGTGGATCAGTCAAAGTTGTATCAACTGACACACCGCATTCGCGAGCAAGCCCGCTCCCACATTCGTTATGATGCGTGCCCCAGAATTCCATATGGAGCAGGTGATGTCCGACGATATCCACTTTTACGAACCCGCCAACGGCCACGGCCTGCCCCATGACCCGTTCAATGCGATCGTCGGCCCACGCCCGATTGGCTGGATCTCCTCGCACGATCGCGAAGGCCGCCTGAACCTCGCGCCTTACAGCTTCTTCAATGCGTTCAACTACATTCCGCCGATCATTGGGTTTTCCAGTGTCGGGCGTAAAGACAGCCTGAACAATATCGAACAGACTGGAGAATTCGTCTGGAACCTGGCCACCCGCCCGCTGGCCGAGCAGATGAACCAGAGCTGCGCAGCCGTATCGCCCGAGGTGAATGAATTCGAACTCTCCGGGCTGACGCCGGTGGCTTCGAAAATCGTTGGCGTACCACGGGTGGGCGAGAGCCCGGTGTCCTTCGAATGCAAGGTGACGCAGATCATCCAGCTGCAACGTGCCGACCAGCAGTTGGTGCCGAGCTGGCTGGTGCTGGGCGAGGTGGTGGCGGTGCACATCGCCAAATGGTTGCTCAAGGATGGGATCTACGACACCGCTGCCGCCGAGCCTATTTTGCGCGGGGGTGGCCCGGCGGATTATTTCCAGCTGGGGCCTGAGGCCCTGTTCAAAATGCACAGACCAGGCGCCACCAAACCCTGACTGAAATGCAATCAAAACTGTGGGAGCTGGCTTGCCTGCGATAACGGTGGGTCAGTTAACCCAAGAGTGACTGATACACCGCTATCGCAGGCAAGCCGGCTCCCACATTGGTTAGGTGTGCTGCCTCAGCGTTCAGCAGTCGCCCAGGTCAGTTGACCTTCTGCATCCACATCGACCAGATGCTCAAGTTGCAACGTCGCCGCATCATCGGCATCGGACGCAGTCTTGAACGTCTGCCCATCAAGGATCTTGTGAAACCTGGGTGCGCCCATGCCATCCAGTGCCTTGACGGCGACGGCGGCGCTGTAGCCACCTTCGCCCGGTACTACGGCGGAAACGGCTTCGTGGTGGGCAAATTGTTTACGTGCCATGTTGCAGGTCCTGGCCAATGGAAAGTCGGCCATTCTAACCGTTAACCGGCCAGTTGCAGGTACTCGCCGTAGGCCTGTGCCGCCGATGCGTCGGTGAAGGTCTGGAAGTCCATGCTGCGCACGACCATGTCGTTCAGAAGCTCAGTGAAGATCATCAGGGCCGCAGAGTTGAAGTAGGCGCTCATGGCCTGCTCGCTGCTCCAAAACCCGGACACCAGCCACACATCGGGGTCGACCTGGGAGTGCTGCAATGAGAATTGCAGGCAACCCTGGGCCTGGCGACCTGGTTCGATCAAACTGCTCAAGCGTGCACCCAGCTCGGTGCTGCACCCGCTACGGGCGCGGATAAAGGCCATATGGCTCGCGGGAATGGGGGTGGACATGTTCGACTCTCCCGTTGAGAAGTGATGCTCGGCAAGCACAGTGAGGGCGTGTTGCCACAGGGTCAAAGATAACGGCGCGGGGGTGGGCGCGGTTAGTCAATTCCTGCAGGCTTATTGCACAATCCTGCGAGAAGCGTAGGGAGGACGTTCGGCCCCAGGATTTATTCCAGGCCCAGGCCTCATGTTTCAGGCTGATGACAGGCTGCGCACTTGCCTGATTCACGCTATCTCGCAGGATCAGGCAAGGATGCTGCAGAATCGACGTAACACTTTTTGAAAAGCCGCCGCTATGCTGAGCCCATCAAAGAAGCGTGTAGAGGACGCCCCATGCCGTCGCCCGAATCCAAGTCCATTCCCCTCGATGCCGAGATGGAGAAACAACGCGCCGAGCTGGCCAGTATCGTGCACCGCCATACCTGGGAGGACGGCTCCTACGGCACGGCGATCACCTCGCTGTACCTGAACCGCCACAACGCGCCGCGGGATTTCATGCCGGTGCTGGTGGAACCCGCGCTGTGCATCCTCGCCAGTGGCAGTAAGGAAGTGCGCCTGGCCGACGAGATCTTTGCCTACGACCCGCTCAACTACTTGGTGTTCTCGGTGGCGATGCCGGTAGCCGGCCGCATTATCGACGCCACCGCCGAAAACCCGAACCTCTCGGTGCGTATCAATATCGACCCGGCGCAGCTCACAGCGCTGATCGCAGAGGCCGGGCCGATGGGCGTGCCCTCGCGCCCGACCTCACGAGGCATGTACGTCGACCGCATCGATCACGCACTGCTCGACGCGGTGCTGCGGCTGACCCGCTTGCTGGACACGCCTAAAGACATCGCGATGCTCGCGCCCTTGATCAACCGTGAAATTCTCTACCGCTTGCTGCGTGGCCCGCAGGGTTATCGCCTGTATGAAATCGCTGTGGCTAACAGCCAGAGCCATCGGGTGAGCCAGGCGATCACCTGGCTGAACGGTAACTACGAACAGCCGCTGCGTATCGACGACCTGGCCAAAGAAGTGAACCTGAGCGTCTCGACCTTGCACCATCGCTTTAAAGCGATCACGGCCATGAGCCCGCTGCAATACCAGAAGCAACTGCGCTTGCAGGAAGCCCGGCGGCTGATGATTGCCGAAGGGCTGGAGGCCTCGGCGGCGGGGTATCGGGTGGGGTATGAAAGCCCGTCCCAGTTCAGCCGGGAGTACAGCCGGTTGTTCGGTGCGCCGCCTCTGCGCGACTTGGCCCGGTTGCGTCAAAGCATCTGATGTACGCGTAGCAAAATGTAGGAGCTGGCTTGCCTGCGATGGCGGTGTGTCAGTCACCATTGTATTAACTGACCCACCGCTATCGCAGGCAAGCCAGCTCCCACAGTAGTCCTGCGTATATTCAATCTAATCCGCGGGGAAGTTGCAGGATGACGCGCAGGCCGCCTTCACGCAGGTTCTGCAAACTCACCTCCCCACCATGGCTGTGGGCAATATTGCGCGCAATCCCCAATCCCAATCCGTAACCCTGCTGCTGGCCGGCCAGGCGGAAGTGCGGCTCAAACACCTGCTCCAGTCGCTGCTGCGGCACACCGGGGCCCTCGTCATCCACATGCAGGATGAACTGCACGCCATCGTCCTCGATATGCAAATGCGCGTTCTGCCCGTACTTGAGCGCGTTGTCGATCAGGTTGCCGATGCAGCGCTTGAGCGCCAGCGGCTTGCCTGGGTAGGCTGACAGGGCCGCGCCATCGAGGGTCACTCGGCCATTGCCATGGGGTGCCAGGTACGGCTCCACCAGGCATTCGAGGACGTGGTTGAGATCCACCGGCTGGATGTTTTCGTGGATGTCGGTGTCTTTCACGCATTGCAGCGCGCCCTTGACCAGCAATTCCAGCTCATCCAGGTCACGGCCGAATTTGTTTTGCAGGTTCTCGTCTTCCAGCAATTCCACACGCAGGCGCAGGCGGGTGATGGGCGTGCGCAGGTCATGGGAAATGGCGCTGAACAACTGGCTGCGCTCGGTCAGGTAACGGCTGATGCGTTCACGCATGGCATTGAATGCACGGCCCACTTCCACCACTTCACTGCCGCCGCCTTCAGCCACCGGCTCCACATCGGCGCCCAGGGACATGTCCCGCGCCGCTCGCGCCAGGCGCTTGAGCGGTCGGCTTTGCCAGTGCACCAGCAGGCCGATGAACAGCAGCAGAAAACCGCTGGTGAGCACGATGAACCACACCTGCTGGGACGGCAGGCCTTGCTCTTCCAGGCTGGTGTAGGGCTCGGGCAATAGGGAGGCGATGTACAGCCATTCACCGGGTGCCAGTTGGATCTGGGTGACCAGCACCGGCGGGTTCACCGGTTCCAGGGTCAGCGCGTAATGGGCCCAGGAGCGCGGCAGTTCGTCGAGCTTCAGGCCGGCATTGAAGATGCGCAGGTCTTCGGCGCTGACGAACTCTACCGAGATATGCACGTCGGCACCCAGGGTCTGGCGCAGTACTTCATCCACCGCCACCAGCACCGCTTGCTTGCGCGGGGTTTCGGGCAGTATTTGCATGTCCAGCGGGCGATCATTGAGGGTCACCACAAAACGCGTGCCGCCCATGCTGCGCAATTGGTCCAGCACTAACGGGCGATAGGCCACCGGCAGCGACCGGAAGTAACTCACGCTGGCGGTCATTGAATGCGCCAGGCTGCGGGCGCTGGTGACCAGGCCCTCAAGCTGGGTGGCGCGCAATTGCGACACCCAGATCACGCTGGACAACGCTTGGGCAAACAGCACCGCCAGCAAGGTCAGCAGTAACATGCGCCCCAGCAGCGAGCGGGGTACCGGAAAGCGGCGGCGACGTTCGTTCAGCGGTTCAGTGGGCATTGCCGGCAACCACGCTGGCTGCCAGTTGATAGCCGCTGCCACGCACGGTACGGATCAGCCGCGGAGGTTTCTCGGTGTCGCGCAGGCGTTGGCGCAAGCGGCTGACGGCCATGTCGACGATACGGTCCAAGGGCATGAGGTCGCGGCCACGGGTGGCGTTGCCGATGGTGTCGCGGTCGAGGATCTGTTGCGGGTGGTCGAGAAACAACTTGAGCAAGGCGAAGTCGGCACCGGAGAGGATCACCTCTTCACCATCCACATGAAACAAGCGGTGGCTGATCATATCCAGGCGCCATTCATCGAACACCCACACATCACCGCCGCTGCTGCGCTCCTGGCCGAATTGGCAGCGGCGCAGCAGTGCCTTGATGCGCGCCTGCAACTCGCGGGGGCTGAACGGCTTGCCGATATAGTCATCGGCGCCCAGCTCCAGGCCGATCACGCGGTCGGCTTCGTCGGAACTGGCGGTGAGCATGATGATCGGCACCTGCGCCTGGCGCGGGTGCTGGCGGATCCAGCGGCACAGGCTGAAGCCGTCTTCGTCAGGCAACATGACATCGAGGATGACCAGGTCGCACGGCGCCTCGTTCATCGCCTGACGGAACCCCGCGCCGTCGGACACGCCACGGACCTGGAAGCCGGCGCGACTGAGGTAGGTTTGCAGCAATTCGCGGATTTCCTGGTCGTCGTCGACGAGGAGAATGGATTTACTGATTACGCTCACGGGGGCCTCCTTGTTGTTATGGCCTGGCTTAAATCATCGGGTGCCCTTTAGGCCGTCATCGCAGGCAAGCCAGCTCCCACACTTGGAATGCATTCCAGACTGTGGGAGCTGGCTTGCCTGCGATGGCGCCATTATGACCTATGCAAAGGCTTGCTCAAGCGCTACACCCGCCCCGGTCAGTCCCGAATACGGCGCCGTCACCAGCCACACCGGAATACCTTTGAAGTAGTCGCTCATGCAGCCTTTGTCGCGAAAACTCTGGGCAAAGCCACTGTTGATAAAGAAGTCGGCAAACCTCGGTATCACCCCACCCACGATGTACACGCCACCGCGTCCACCGGTGGTCAAGACGTTATTGCCCGCCACCCGGCCCAGCCAGATGCTGAACTGGTCCAATACTTCCATGGCCACCGGATCGCCGGCCAGGCCCGCCGCCGTGATGGCTTCGGGGGTGTCGAGCACCGGCTCGTGCCCATCCACCGCACAAATCGCCCGGTACAACCGTGGCAGGCCGCCACCGCTCAACGCCGTTTCGGCGCTGACATGCCCGATCTCGCTGTAGATGTGTTGCCACAGCTGGGTTTCGCGTGGGCTGCTCAGGGGCAGGTCGACATGCCCACCCTCCCCCGGCAATGCTGCCCAACGGCCTGCGCCGAGGTCCAGCAAGGTGCCGACGCCGAGCCCCGTACCCGGGCCGATCACCACGGCCGGGCGCAAGGGCTCCGGCGTGCCTTCGCAGACCACGCGAAATTCGTCGGGCTTGAGTCGGGTCATGCCCAGGGCCATGGCCGAGAAGTCATTGACCAGCAGCAGTTCATCCACCTGCAGGACCTGGCAAAACGCGGTTTTGCTCAGGCGCCAGTGGTTGTTGGTGAACTTGAATTCATCGCCGCTCACCGGCCCGGCCACCGACAGGCACACCGCACCGATGTCCCCGATTTGCAGGCCTTCTTCTTTGAGATAGACCTTGATCGCCTCTTCAGGGCTGCCGTGATCCGCCGTGGCATGCACGCGGATCGAATGCAGTTCCTGATCCCGCCATAACGCAAAACGGGCGTTGGTACCCCCGATGTCACCGACCAGCGCAAGCTTCACTTAAGCGTCTCCAAGGCAGAGGTAAAGGCGCTGGCGCCCTGCTCTGCGGAGCTTGCGGCCAAGCGCATGAATGCAAACAACTCGCGACCGGCCCCCACGTTATTGCCCAACAGGCCCGTGGCAGGCGTGCGCGCTGCAAATACTTCGGCGTCCACCTTAAGCTCCAGGGTGCCGGTAACGCCATCGACGCGAATGATATCGCCATCCTGGACCCGCGCCAGCGGCCCGCCGCTCTGGGCTTCGGGGTTGACGTGGATCGCGGCAGGGATCTTACCCGACGCGCCGGACATTCGCCCATCTGTCACCAGCGCCACTTTGAAACCACGGTCCTGCAACACGCCCAGGAACGGGGTCATCTTGTGCAGTTCCGGCATGCCGTTGGAGCGCGGCCCCTGGAAGCGCATCACCGCGACGAAGTCTTTTTCCAACAGGCCGGCCTTGAAGGCATCGGCCAGGTCCTGCTGGTCCTGGAACACCACCGCGGGCGCTTCGACAACCTGATGCTCCGGCGCTACCGCCGAAACCTTCATCACGCCACGGCCAAGGTTGCCTTCCATCACGCGCAAGCCGCCTTCCGGCGAGAACGCACGGGCCACCGGGCGCAGGATGGTTTCGTCGAGGCTTTCGATCGGGCCGTCGCGCCAGACCAGTTCGCCATCCACCAGGAAAGGTTCCTGGATATAGCGGCTCAGGCCCTTGCCGGCCACGGTGTTGACGTCTTCGTGGAGCAGGCCGGCTTCCAGCAGTTCGCGGATCAGGAACGACATACCGCCCGCCGCCTGGAAGTGGTTGATGTCAGCCTTGCCATTTGGATACACGTGGGACAGGGTCGGCACCACCTCGGAGAGGTCCGCCATGTCCTGCCAGGTCAGGATGATGCCTGCCGACATGGCAATGGCCGGCATGTGCAGGGTGTGGTTGGTGGAGCCGCCGGTGGCATTGAGCGCAACGATGGAGTTGACGATGGACTTCTCGTCGACAATCTCGCCAATCGGCGTGAAGTTGCCATTGGCCTTGGTCAAACGCGTGACCTGGTGCGCAGCTTCGCGGGTCAACGCATCCCGCAGCGGCGTGTAAGGGTTGACGAACGAAGCGCCGGGCAAGTGCAGGCCCATGACTTCCATCAGCAACTGGTTGGTGTTGGCGGTGCCGTAGAAGGTGCAGGTACCAGGGCTGTGGTAGGACTTCATCTCCGATTCCAGCAGTTCTTCGCGGCTGGCCTTGCCTTCGGCATAGCGCTGGCGCACATCGGCCTTCTGCTTGTTGGAGATACCCGACGGCATCGGCCCGCCCGGCACGAAGATCATCGGCAGGTGGCCGTAGCGCAGCGCGCCCATCATCAGGCCAGGGACGATTTTGTCGCAGATGCCCAGCATCAGCGCGGCGTCGAACATGTTGTGGGACAGCGCTACCGCCGTGGACATGGCAATGACTTCACGGCTGAGCAGGCTCAGTTCCATGCCTGGCTCGCCCTGGGTCACGCCGTCACACATGGCGGGGGTGCCGCCGGCGAACTGGCCGACCGAGCCGACTTCGCGCAGCGCTTTTTTGATTTGTTCGGGGAAATGCTCGTAGGGCTGATGCGCCGAGAGCATGTCGTTATAAGAAGAAACAATTGCCACGTTGGCGGCATTCATCATGCGCAGGCTGTTTTTGTCTTCGGTGCCGCAACCGGCCACGCCATGGGCGAAGTTGGCGCATTGCAGCTTGCCGCGCATCGGACCGTCGCTGGCTGCGCCGCGAATGAGCGCAAGGTAAGCCTCGCGGGTGGCGCGGCTGCGGGCGATAAGCCGTTCGGTGACCTCAAGAACGCGGGGATGCATGTATAGAACTCCAGGCTAACGGATGTGGCGACCTGAGTGTCTATGCTGATCAAACGCCCACGGCTCATGGGATGGCAGGGGGTCGTTTGGATCATCGGACCAGTTGATTCAGGTCACTCGTTGTAGATTGAACAAAATATTGCCACTAAAAAGGCTTGTTTTCTATTTTTATGCGAATAATCTTGTAATTCTTACAACAAATCGACGACAGGCACTTTCCGATGACTCTTCGAATCGCAATCAATGGTTTTGGCCGTATCGGCCGTAATGTCCTGCGCGCACTGTATACCCAAGGCTATCGCCAGGATCTGCAGATCGTCGCCATCAATGATCTGGGCGACAGCTCGATCAATGCCCACCTGCTCAAGTACGACACCGTACACGGCACTTTCGACGCAGAGGTTGCCCACGATCAGGAAAGCCTGACCGTCAATGGTGACCGGATTGCCGTGAGTGCCATTCGCAACCCCGCCGACCTGCCGTGGGCTGCGCACAAGATCGACGTGGTGTTCGAATGCACCGGTCTGTTCACCGACCGTGACAAGGCTGCCGCCCATATTAGCGCCGGCGCGCGCAAAGTAATCATCTCGGCCCCGGCCAAGGGCGCGGACGCCACGGTGGTCTATGGGGTAAACCATGACATTTTGCGTCAATCCCACCAGATCATTTCCAACGCATCGTGCACCACCAACTGCCTGGCGCCGGTGGCCCAGGTGCTGCACCGCGAGCTGGGTATCGAAAGCGGCCTGATGACCACCATTCACGCCTACACCAACGACCAGAACCTTACCGACGTGTACCACACCGACCCGTACCGCGCGCGTTCGGCCACCCAGAACATGATCCCGAGCAAGACCGGCGCCGCTGAAGCGGTGGGCCTGGTGCTGCCGGAACTGGCAGGCAAGCTGACCGGCATGGCGGTGCGTGTACCGGTGATCAACGTGTCGCTGGTGGACCTCACCGTGCAGTTGAAGAAAGAAGCCACGGCCGATGAAGTCAACGCCCTGCTCAAACACGCCAGCCAGCATTCGAAGATCCTCGGCTACAACACCCTGCCGCTGGTTTCCAGTGACTTCAACCATAACCCGCTGTCGTCGATCTTCGATGCCAATCACACCAAGGTCAGCGGCAAGCTGCTCAAGGTACTGGCGTGGTATGACAACGAGTGGGGCTTCTCCAACCGTATGCTGGATAACTGCCTGGCGTTGTGCAACGCCGAGTAATCCCTGGGCTGGATTGTGTGAACTGGCTTTTGTGGGAGCCGGGCTTGCCCGCGATGCAGGCGACTCGGTCGTTCAGTCAAACCGAGATGATGCTATCGCAGGCAAGCCAGCTCCCACATAAGCCTGGCTCCCACACACTCTCCAAGGCATCTCAAAGTGCCACTTGCCATTTCAGTTGATGATAAGCATTATCATTAACTGCAAATCGGTCTGGTATCACTGTGAGCCAATCTCGCTTCAACCACGTCTTCCTCACCCAACGGGTGATCCTGCTACGAACTCTGCAACGCATGGTGCATAACCACAGCACTGCCGAGGACCTGTTGCAGGAAACCTACCTGCGCGTGACTCGGGCCCTCAGCGAGCGGCCAATCGACCACCTTGAACCCTTTGTCTACCAGACAGCGCGCAACCTGGCGCTGGATCACTTGCGTTCGCGCAGGATTCAGGCGCGTACCCTGCAGGAGGATGTCCCGCTGGATGTCCTGCAAAGCGTCGCCGCGCCGGCCAGCACGCCGGAGGAAGCTACCCAGGCCGAGCAGCTACTGGAGCACCTGAGTGTCAGCCTCGGCCAGTTGAGCGCCCGCCAGCAGCGGATTTTCATCCTCAGCCGTCTGCACGGTTGCAGCTATCAGGAAATTGCCGATCAGTTGGGTGTGTCCTTGAGCACGGTGCAAAAGGAACTCAAATTGATCATGGCTATCTGTGTGGGTGTGGCCGAACGGCTGGATCAGCCTTAAGCTTCACCCGACAGAGGTGTCGATCCAAGCTGTAGGAAAAATGAATAGAACGTGGCGAAGACCCGAGGAACACCGTGACGGACCCGAATAAACTGCGCCCCCATGCGTTGGCTCATGAGGTGTTGCAAGACGCGGCCATGGACCAAGCCCTCGATTGGCTGATCGCCTTGCAGTGCCCGCAACCTGGGCAGCAGGCCGCGTTCGACGCCTGGCTGGCCCAGGACCCGGCGCATGTCCACGCCTTCAGCAAGGCCCAGGCCGCCTGGGGTGATGCGCCGGTACACAGCGCCGCCGTGGCCCTCGCCGCACCGCGCAAGCCCAACGGCTGGCGCCGGATCAAACCGCACTGGAAACCTCTGGCCACCGCCGCCGTGTTACTGGTCGGCCTGTTCAGTTTCAGCAACCTGCCGGTGCGTTTGCAGGCCGACCATCTGACGGTGGTCGGCGAGCGCCAGCGCCTGCAACTGGATGATGGCTCCAAGGTACTGCTGAACACCAACTCGGCATTTTCCAGCACCATCAAGGACCACCAGCGCATTGCCCGCCTGTACCAGGGCGAAGCGTTCTTTGAAATAGCGCCCACCCGTGGCCTGCCCCTGGAAATCGACGCCGGCCCGGTGCGCGCCAGCGTGCGTGACACCGCCTTTGCCGTGCGCTACCTCAATGGCGAAGCCCAGGTTCAAGTGCAGCGCGGCGATGTCGACCTGAGCAACACGTTCGACGATGCCCGTGTGCGCCTGAGCGCCGGTGAAAGCATCCGCATCGGCCCAAAGGGTTTCGGCCAACCGGCCAAGCTCGACCCCAGCAAAGACCTGGCCTGGGTCCAGGGCCGGCTGGTATTCGAAAACTGCCCGCTGAGCGAAGTGCTGGCTGAGCTGCGCCGCTATTACCCCGGCTGGATCGTCAACAACAACGAGCAGTTGGCCAGCGTCGCCGTCACCGGCAACTACCGCCTCGACCAGCCCCTGGACGTGGTGCGCTCCCTGGCCCACATCACCTCGGCCAAGCTGTCGGAGTACCCGGCGCTGGTGATCCTGAACTAAATGAGAATTATTTTTACTCGATGTTAACCGGCGATACGTCTCGTTATAGCCAATGCAACTGATTCCTATTTGGTTCGGTTCGCAACTATAAGATTCGTATCCCGGAGCGCTCTCGATGTCCTCTCGTTTCAACCGCCGGTCTGCTTCGCCCGTTTTGTCCTTGCTGACCGCCGCGATCCTGCTGGCTGGTGCGCCCGTCATGAGCGCCACCGCCGCGGAACCTGCCGCTCGCAGCCACGCCAATTACACGTTCAGCATCGAACAGCAGCCACTGGTGTCGGCACTTAACGCCTTTACCGCAGTGACCGGTTGGCAAGTGGGCCTGCCGGCCGAACTGGGCCAGGGCGTATCGTCCCCTGGCGTGCGCGGCCCGCTGCCAGCGGAAAAAGCCCTCGAGCGACTGTTGGTGGGGACCAACCTGAGCTATCGCAAACTGGGCACCAACAACATCGTGCTGGAAAAACGTAGCGCCGGCAGCGCCCTCGCCCTGCAACAGGTGACCATCAGCGCCACCCGCAATGAACAGGATGTGAACAGCGTACCGAGCACCGTCAGCGTGCACGACCGCGCAGAACTGGACCGCCAGAACGTCAACAACATCCGTGAACTGGTGCGCTACGAACCCGGCGTCTCCGTCGGCGGCGCCGGTACACGCTCGGGTAACGCGGGCTACAACATTCGCGGTATCGACGGCGACCGCATCCTCACCCAGGTGGATGGCGTCGAAGTGCCGGACAATTTCTTCAACGGCCCTTACGCCAAGACCCGACGCAATTACGTCGACCCGGAAATCGTCAAGCGCGTGGAGATCCTGCGCGGCCCGGCCTCGGCCCTGTACGGCAGCAGCGCCATCGGCGGCGCGGTGAGTTATTTCACCCTCGACCCGGATGACATCATCAAGCCAGGCCAGGACGTCGGTGCGCGCCTGAAGACCGGCTACAGCTCCGCCGACGAGAGCTGGCTGACCTCCGGCACCTTCGCCGGGCGTGTGCAAGACTTCGACGGTTTGCTGCACCTGAGCCAACGCAATGGCCACGAAACCGAATCCTACGATGGCAACAACGCCACTGGCCTGGCCCGTACCGGCGCCAACCCGGAAGATGCGCGCACCACCAACGTGCTGGCCAAGCTGGGCTGGAACTACGGGGACGACAACCGCCTGGGCCTGACCTACGAGAAGTTCAAGGATGACCGCGACGTCAATCTGAAAAACGCAGTGGGCGGTCCGTTCATCGGTGGCCGGGGCATGAACCTGTACCGCGACCGTCGCGGTAACGACACCATTACCCGCGAGCGCTTCGGCCTGGAAAACACCTTCGCCCTGGAGTCGCCGATTGCCGACCGCATCAAGACCAGCCTCAACTACCAGATCGCCAAGACCGACCAGACCACCGCCGAAATCTACCAGGCCGGCCGTCGCGTCCTGCGTACCCGCGACACCCTTTACGAAGAGAAACAGTGGGTCTTCGACGCGCAACTGGACAAAGCATTCAGCCTCGGTGAAACCGAGCACCAGGTGACCTACGGCACCACCCTCAAGCAGCAGAAAGTCACCGGTTCACGCGAAGGCTCGGCCTCGTGCCTGGCCATTGGCGCCGGCTGCACCGCCATCGGCGCGCCGAGCCCGCAAGCGAGCGACAGCGTGAAGAAAGCCAGCGACTTCCCCGACCCAACCATCAACACCTACTCGCTGTTCGCCCAGGACCAGATCACCTGGGACAAATGGACTTTCCTGCCTGCCGTGCGTTATGACTACACCCGGCTCAAGCCCAAGCTGACCCAGGAATTCCTCAACACCGTCAACCCGACCGGCGCCTATACCGTCGATGGCAAAGACAAGACCTGGAACCGCGTAACACCCAAGTTCGGCCTCACCTATGCCCTGACCGACAACTACACCTGGTTCGGTCAATACGCCGAGGGCTTCCGTACGCCGTCTGCCAAAGCGCTGTACGGTCGCTTCGAAAACCTCAACCTGGGCTACACCGTCGAACCCAACCCCGACCTCAAGCCAGAAACCAGCAAAGGCATCGAAACCGGGATTCGCGGCAAATTCGACGAAGGCTCCTTCGATATTGCGGTGTACTACAACAAGTACCGTGACTTTATCGACGAAGACAACGCCGTGGTCGGCGGCACCGTGGAGCAATTCAAGGCGGTCAACATCAAGCGCGCCACCATCAAGGGCGTGGAAGCCAAAGGCCGCCTGAACCTGGATACCTTCGGCGCGCCGAAGGGCCTGTATACCCAAGGCTCGGTTGCCTACACCTACGGTCGCAACGACGACAATGGCGAGCCGTTGAACAGCGTCAACCCGCTCAAGGGCGTGTTTGGCCTGGGCTACGACCAGGACAACTACGGTGGCCTGGTGAGCTGGACCTTGGTGAAAAAACAGGACCGCGTCGACAGCACGACCTTCCACGCGCCCGACGGCGGCACCGATGGCCCGTTCAAAACCCCGGGCTTCGGCATCCTCGACCTGACCGCATACTACAAAGTGAGCAAAGACGTGACCGTCAACGGTGGCCTCTACAACCTCACCGACAAGAAGTACTGGAACTGGGATGACGTGCGCAGCTACGACAGCGTCGGCGAAGCCGGTGTGACCGGCCCGGCCAACCTCGACCGCCTGACCCAGCCCGGTCGCAACTTTGCGATCAACGTGATCTGGGACATCTGACCCTTCCGCCTCACCTCGCCGCCATTGCATCCACGGCGAGGTGAGGATTTTTTACTGTGCCGCGTCTTCTTGTTCGTCTAGTTGATAACAGCTCTCTTCAGGGCACCCAGGCGCTTCTCTTCTCAAGGATTTTTTTCATGACCGCTTCTTCCACCGCAGAACGCCCAAGCCTGCGCTCCCAACGCCTGAACCAGATCACCAACGAGCCGCACACCAAGCTCGACGCATTGGTGAAGGCTCACGCGCCGTTCGAAACCCAAGCCAACTTCGCCCGTTTTGTGGTGGCCCAGTACCTGTTCCAATCGGAACTGGTGGCCCTGTATAACGATGCCGAGCTGAACCAGATCATCCCTGACCTGGCCGCCCGCTGCCGCGCCGAAGCCGCCAAGCTCGACCTGGCAGACCTGGACACCGAAACCCCGGCCCCGGTTGCCGGCGCGGTGAACAACCCCAGCAAAGCCGAAGCTTTGGGCTGGCTGTTCGTCTCCGAAGGCTCCAAGCTGGGCGCTGCGTTCCTGATCAAGCGCGCCGTGGGCCTGGGCCTGAGCGAAACCTTCGGTGCGCGCCACCTGGGCGAGCCGGCCGGCGGTCGCGCCGAGGGCTGGAAGCGCTTCACCCGCACCCTCGACGGCCTGCAGTTCAGCGCCGAAGAAGAGGCTGCTGTGGAAAAAGGCGCGATCGATGCGTTTGTGCGCTTCACCGTGTTGCTGGAACAGGCGTACGCTAGCGCCCCAGAACTGGCGTAAGTGTTCTGGTAGACAGCGGTTCAATGTGGGAGCTGGCTTGCCTGCGATGGCGGTGGGTCAGCGCCAGATGTTTAACCTGATACACCGCTATCGCAGGCAAGCCAGCTCCCACACTTGGGTGCATTTCATGGCTGATAATGTGTAAACCTACCCACCAGAAAACTGCAGCATGACCGGAAAACCCCAATCCTCCTCCAAAATCGCCCAAGTCCTCTTTGGCCTGCTGGCCTACGTCAGCCTGGGGATCGGCTTGGTGGCGATTGTCATACCGGGGTTGCCCACCACCGAATTCATCCTGCTCGCCGCCTGGGCCGCCACCAAAAGCTCGCCGCGCCTCAGCGCCTGGTTGGAAAACCACCGCCTGTTCGGACCAATCCTGTCCAACTGGCGCAATGGCAAGATCATCGCCCGTCGCGCCAAGGTCAGCGCCACCGTGAGCATGTTGCTGTGCGCCGTGCTGATGCTGGTGATGCTCGATCACGGCTGGCCGGTGTACCTGGCGATTGCCGGGATGAGCCTGGGCAACCTGTGGATCTGGTCCCGCCCCGAGCAGCTCGCACGGCCCATCTGAGGCGGGTTGTAGGCGTTTTCCTACCGCTCATCGCCTGTTCCTCATGAATTGATTTGTGACGCCGATGTTTCAGGCATGACGCCGAATGGACTTGGCGCGTTTGCGTGCATTCCAACAAGTCCATTCGTGAGTGAACCTATGTTCGACACCCTCTCCATCCGCTTGAAAATCGTGTTGCTGTCCGGCCTGTGTCTGCTGGGTGTGATTGCACTGGTGGTCGGCATCAATATCTACAACACCAACCAGAACGATCGGCTGGTCAGTGACTCAAGCTCACGAATGCTCACCGCCAGCGTGGAGCAGTTGCTGCAATCCAAAGCGGCCGAACAGGCCGGCCACTTGCAGCAGACCTTCGGCGAAAACCTGCTGGTGGTCACAGCCCTGGCCGACCAGATCAAAGACCTGCGTCAGTTGGGCACCCTACGCGCCCTTGAAGCCGGGGCCCTGCGTGAAGAGCTCAACCGCAGCGTCAACACCGCGTTCGAGCGCAACACCAAAGTGCTGGGCATCTGGTTGTCGTTCGAACCCAACGGACTGGATGGCAAGGACAGCGAATTCATCGACGACAAGGCACGCGTTTCCAATGAAAAAGGCCGGTTTTCCAGCTACTGGAGTCGTGCTGGCGGCGAAGGCCAGAACACCATCATGGTCGAAGATGACCTGACCAAGACCACCCTCAACCTCAGCGGTACGCCCTACAACATCTGGTACACCTGCCCACGGGACACCCGCAGTACGTGCCTGCTGGACCCGTACGAAGACACGGTGGCCGGCAAACCGGTACTGATGACCACCATTTCCCTGCCGCTGATCGTCGACGGCAAAGTCATCGGTGTGGTCGGCGTGGACATCGCCCTCACCGCCCTGCAAGCGACCACCGATGCAGCGCAGAAAGACCTGTTCAACGGCGCCGCCCACCTGGAGATTCTGTCCAGCACCGGCCTGATCGCCGCCTACAGCGGTGAGCCAGCCAAAGTCGGCAAGAACCTGATCGACAGCCTCGGCGCCGAAGGCAAGGAGATCGTGCAACTGCTGGCCAATGATCGCCCGGTGATCCGTGAGCAGGACGACACCATTCGTGCGGTGTACCCCCTCAAGCCGATTGCCGGTGCCAAATCCTGGGGTGTGGTGATCAATCTGCCCAAAGCGGTGATGCTGGCCGACAACGAAAAACTGCAAGCCGTGCTCGACGAGGCCCAGGCAACGGGCACGCTCAAAGCCCTGCTGGTGGCCGCCGCCGCTGGCCTGCTGGGCTTGCTGTTGATCTGGCTGACCGCTACTGGCGTGACCCGCCCTATCAATAGCGTGGCCGCCATGCTCAAGGACATCGCCAGCGGTGACGGCGACCTCACCCAGCGCCTGGCCTACGCCAAGAAAGACGAACTGGGCGAGTTGGTGAACTGGTTCAACCGCTTCCTCGACAAGCTGCAGCCAACCATTGCGCAGATCAAGCAAAGCATCACCGAAGCTCGTGGGACGGCCGATCAGTCGTCCGCCATTGCGCGCCAGACCAGCGAAGGCATGCAGGTGCAGTTCCGTGAAATCGACCAGGTCGCCACCGCGTCGAACGAAATGAGCGCCACCGCCCACGATGTGGCCAACAGCGCCTCCAATGCCGCCAGCGCGGCACGCGGCGCCGACCAGTCGGCTCGCGAAGGCATGTCGATCATTGAGCAGAGCACCCGCGACATCACCACCCTGGCCGACGAAGTCAGCAAAGCCGTGGGCGAAGTCGAAGCCCTGGCGGTCAACAGCGAGCAAATCGGTTCAGTGCTGGAGGTGATCCGCAGCATTGCCGAACAGACCAACCTGCTGGCGTTGAATGCGGCGATTGAAGCGGCACGCGCCGGGGAAAGCGGACGTGGTTTTGCGGTGGTGGCCGACGAAGTGCGCAACCTGGCCAAACGCACTCAGGACTCGGTGGAAGAAATCCGCCTGGTGATCGAGCGTATCCAGAGCGGCACCCGTGGCGTAGTGGCGACCATGCACTCCAGCCAGCACCAGGCGCAGAGCAATGCCGGGCAGATCCATCAAGCTGTGCAAGCCCTGGGCAAGATCAGCGACGCGGTCACCGTGATCAGCGACATGAACCTGCAAATCGCCAGCGCGGCCGAACAGCAGAGCGCGGTGGCCGAAGAGGTCAACCGCAACGTCTCGGCGATTCGCACCGTGACCGAAACCCTCACCGGCCAGGCTACCGAGTCTGCGGCGATCAGCAGCCAGCTCAATGCGCTGGCCAGCCAGCAGATGAAGTTGATGGATCAGTTCAGGGTCTGACTCGGTTCTGAAAACACTAAACATCTGGGTGGGAGCCGGGCTTGCCCGCGATGCTGACAACTCGGTGTATCTGTGAAACCGAGTCGATGCCATCGCAGGCAAGCCAGCTCCCACATAGAGCAGAACAGTGGTGAATTACCGGCCGGGCCAGGCCTGGACGAACGGCGTCAGGTCTTCCTTCGGCGCCGTACGCGGCGGGTTCTGCGGCGTGCCCAGGTAGAGAAAGCCAATCACTTCTTCATTTGCCGCCAGCCCCAGGCCTTTGGCAACGTGGGCCGAGTAGGACAATTCGCCAGTACGCCACACCGCACCAATACCCTGGGCATACGCCGCCAGCAGAATGCCGTGGGCCGCACAGGCGGCGGCCAGCAATTGCTCGGACTTGGGCACTTTGAAATGCTCTTGCACACGTGCAATCACCACCACCACCAGCGGCGCACGCAGCGGACCGTTCTGGGCCTTGTCGATGGCGGCTTGCGGTGCGTCGGCATCCTGCAGGCGAGCCGCTTCTGCCAACAGCGTGCCCATCTGTTCACGGGCGCAGCCTTCCACGGTAAGGAAACGCCACGGGCGCAGTTGACCGTGGTCGGGCGCGCGCATGGCGGCGGCGAACAGCAGGTCGCGCTGCTCCTGGGTCGGTGCCGGGTCGAGCAAACGGGGCACGGAAACACGGTTGAGCAAAGCGTCGAGAGCCTGCATTGGCCACCTCCATAAAAAAATGTGCAGTCATTCTAGCGGGAAAGAATCGGGATGCCACCAAACGATAATTGCTCTTATTCAATCTGCCCTGCCCTGTTAGACTTTGCGCCTTAATTTTCTGCCCTCGTCCAGGAATCTCGATGTTCCGTGCGCTTTTGTACCTGCCTGCAGCGTTGATGGCTTTAAGCCTGACTGCTTGCGATGACGCCCCTCGCTTCACGAAAGCAGAGCCGGGTGAATCGCGGGCCGGTGGCGCGGCGACGGTAAACAAACGCGACCAGAACGCCTTTTCCCTGCCCTCGGCCAGCCTGGCGCCGACGCGGCGCCTGGACTTCAGCGTCGGCAACAGTTTCTTTCGCAACCCGTGGGTGATTGCGCCGTCCACCACCACGGCGCGCGATGGCCTGGGCCCGCTGTTCAATACCAACGCCTGCCAGAACTGCCATATCAAGGATGGCCGTGGCCACCCGCCACTGCCCGACGCACCCAATGCCGTGTCGATGCTGGTGCGCCTGTCCATCCATCCCTCTATTACAGAGCAGCCCGCCTACGCCAAGCTCATCGAACAGATCGGCGTGGTACCCGAGCCGGTCTACGGCGGGCAACTCCAGGACATGGCCGTGCCCGGCGTTGCGCCGGAAGGCAAAGTGCGGGTCGACTACACACCGGTCAACGTCAGGTTCAAGGACGGCACGCTCGTTGAATTACGCAAGCCCGACCTGCAGATCACCCAACTCGGCTACGGCCCGATGCACCCCGACACACGCTTCTCGGCGCGTATCGCCCCGCCGATGATCGGCCTGGGCCTGCTCGAAGCGATCAGCGATGCCGATATCCTGCGCAACACCGACCCCAAGACCGCCGACAAAGAGGCCATCCTGGGCCGCGCCAATTGGGTCTGGGATGACGCTCAGGCCAAAACTGTCCTCGGGCGTTTTGGCTGGAAAGCCGGGCAGCCCAACCTCAATCAACAAAACGTTCACGCGTTTTCTGGTGATATGGGCCTCACCACGTCCCTGAGACCCTTCGATGACTGCACCGACGCCCAAGTGGCCTGCAAGCAGGCGCCCAACGGCAATGGCCCGCAGGGTGAACCGGAAGTCAGCGATAACATCCTGCGCCTGGTGCTGTTCTACACCCGCAACCTCGCGGTGCCCGCACGCAGGGACGTTGATACGCCGCAAGTGCTGGCCGGCAAGAACCTGTTCTACCAGGCCGGTTGCCAAGGCTGTCACAAGCCCAGCTTCACCACCGCCGCCAATGCCGCCGAACCTGAACTGGCCAACCAGTTGATCCGCCCTTACAGCGACCTGCTGCTGCACGATATGGGCGAAGGCCTGGCCGACAACCGTAGCGAATTCAAAGCCACCGGCCGCGACTGGCGCACCCCGCCGCTGTGGGGTATCGGCCTGACGCAAACCGTGAGTGGCCACACCCAGTTCCTGCATGACGGCCGCGCCCGCAACCTGCTTGAAGCCGTGCTGTGGCATGGCGGTGAAGCCCAAGCGGCGCAGCAACATGTGTTGTCGTTCAATGCCGAGCAGCGTGCCGCGTTGCTGGCGTTCCTGAATTCTTTATAAGCTTTGCCCCACTTACAGAAGGGAGCTCGACATGTTTCGTCCCAAGTTGTTGTTCACCAGCCTCGCCGCCCTGGCCTTGGGTGCCTGCTCGCCCCAAGACCCGCAAGCAGTGACCTCGGCAGCCATCGCCAAGCAAGTGATCCTGCCGACCTACAGCCGCTGGGTTGAGGCCGACCGTCAGTTGGCCGTCAGCGCCCTGGCCTACTGCCAAGGCAAGGAAAGCCTGGACACCGCCCGCGCTGACTTCCTGCACGCACAAAAAGCCTGGGCCGAGCTGCAACCGCTGCTGATCGGCCCGCTGGCCGAAGGCAACCGGGCGTGGCAGGTGCAGTTCTGGCCAGACAAGAAGAACCTGGTCGGCCGCCAGGTCGAGCAACTGGTCAGTGCCCAGCCGCAGATCGACGCCGCGGCCCTGGCGAAATCCAGCGTGGTGGTGCAGGGCCTGTCGGCCTACGAATACATCCTCTACGACGCCAAGCCCGACGTCGCCGACGAGGCCCAGAAAGCCCGCTATTGCCCGTTGCTGATGGCTATCGGCGAGCGCCAGAAAGTCCTGGCCGAAGAGATCCTGGCCAGCTGGAACAGCACCGACGGCATGCTCGCGCAGATGACCAAGTTTCCGAACCAGCGCTACGCTGATTCCCACGAAGCCATCGCCGACCTGCTGCGCGTGCAAGTGACCGCCCTGGACACCCTGAAGAAAAAACTCGGCACCCCAATGGGCCGCCAGACCAAGGGCATCCCGCAACCGTTCCAGGCCGATGCCTGGCGCAGCCAGTCGTCCCTGCAGAGCCTGGAAGCCAGCCTCGCCGCGGCTCAGACCGTGTGGGTGGGCGTCGATAACAAAGGCCTGCGGGGCCTGCTGCCGGCGGACCAGAAGCCACTGGCCGAGAAAATCGACGCCGCCTACGCAGCGTCGCTGAAACTGTTCGCCAGCAACCAGCGCACCCTCAACGAATTGTTGAACGACGACGCCGGGCGCCAGCAACTCAACGACATCTATGACAGCCTCAACGTAGTCCATCGCCTGCATGAAGGCGAACTGGCCAAGGCGCTGGGCGTCCAACTGGGCTTCAACGCCAACGACGGTGACTGATGATGCTAAGGCGACAGGCTTTGGCGGTGGGCAGCGTGCTGCTCAGCGCTATCACCTTGGGTGGCTGGACGCTGTTCAAGCACAAAGACAAAGGCCCGCTGCTACTGTCGGCGCGCGATGATGCCGACGGCAAGCACTACGCTGTCGGCTATTGCCTGGACGGCAAGCCGGTATTTGCCACCCAGGTCGGCCAGCGCTGCCATGACATCATCAACCACCCGACGTTGCCGATTGCGTTGTTCGTCGCCCGTCGACCAGGCACCGAGAGTTACCTGATCGACCTGCGCGATGGCAGGCTGCTGCAAACCATCACTTCCAACGCCAACCGCCATTTCTATGGCCATGCGGTGATCCACAAGAGCGGTGACTGGCTGTACGCCACCGAGAACGACACCTCCGACCCTGGCCGCGGCCTGTTGGGTGTGTATAAGTTTGAAGGTGAGCGGCTGGTGCACAGCGGCGAGATATCTACCCACGGCATCGGCCCGCATCAAGTCTCGTGGATGCCCGACGGCGAGACGCTGATCGTGGCCAACGGTGGCATTCGTACCGAAGCCGAAAGCCGGGTAGAGATGAACCTCAATGCCATGGAGCCGAGCCTGGTGCTGATGCGGCGCGACGGCAGCCTGATCAGCAAGGAAACCCTGGCCCAGCAGATGAACAGCGTGCGGCACATGGGCATCGCCAGCGATGGCACCATCCTCACCGGGCAACAGTTCATGGGCCCGTCCCAGGAGCGTTCCGAGTTGCTGGCGATCAAGCGCCCGGGGCAGCCGTTCGTGGCGTTCCCGGTGGCTGACGAACAGTTGCAGGCGATGGGGCATTACACCGCCAGCGTGGCGGTGCACAGCGAACTGCGCCTGGTGGCGTTGACAGCACCTCGTGGCAATCGCTTTTTTATCTGGGACATGGACACCGCCGAACTGCGCCTGGATGGCCCCTTGCCTGACTGTGCGGGGGTGGGTGCGGTGGCGGATGGGTTTGTGGTGACATCCGGCCAGGGCCGTTGCCGCTTCTATGACTGCCGCCAGGAAAAGTTACTGGCCACACCACTGGAGTTACCGGCGGGGTTCTGGGATAACCACCTGCACTTGGTCTAAAGACCGACGACATCAAAATGTGGGAGCAGGCTTGCCCGCGAAGGCGGTGGATCAGTCGACACCTTCAGTGACTGGCACTGCCCCTTCGCGAGCAAGCCCGCTCCCACAAGGTCAATCGTTTCAACTTTGCGGCCTCATCGCTTGAGACATGCCGAACATGAATAACAGCAATTCATGGTCGGGCTTGGCCGCCACACTCGTCTTGGCAATGCGTGGCAGCAGGCATTGCCCGCCACCGTCTACCGCACTCAACACTTGTGTACGAGGTTGTTCCCATACCGCCAGGGCCAGGGCTGCAACACCCAATGCCCCGACCAGAAACAAACCTCGTGCTATTTCTAGCTTCATCTGGTTAAACCCTTGATAGCGCTGCCAAACGCCGTCTCGTAAAAGTAGCTGAGTTTTTTCCAGTCGGTATCATTCCACGACGAATGGCGACGCAATTGCAGCATGTCGTGGGACGCGGCCCGATAAGCGGTCAGGCGCTGGCGGCATTTCTCAAAGTCCAGCAAGGCCACTTCCACAGTCGCCGCATCAGGCTCACCGGTAACCCGCACGAAAATGTGCTTGATATACAGGCAACCGTGTTGCCAGCGACCTTTGTGCATACGGGCCAAGGTGCCGGCCAACTCTTGCAGCAGGCGCTCGTGGACCGCCTCGCCATACTGTTCGCGGCCACCGGCGGCGTACCAGTTTTCAATCTCGTCGAAACCGTCCAGGGACGCGGTGACCAACAGGGCTTTCCATTGGTGCTCCGGGTCGCGACGTGCTTCGCAAAACACCAGTTCCGGCACACGCACATCCAGCAAACGCAGGCCTTTGAGGGCATCGCGTTCACGCAGCACCGTCGGACGTCCAAAGGGGTGCAGCCAGCTGCGGTAAATGTGGCCGGTCTGGCGCTTGCAATAGAGCAAACGGCCGTTAGGACTTATGACCCGTTGCACGCCACTTTCACCACCACGTCGGCGGTTGGGTTCTTCCACCCATTCACCTTGCTGACGCCAGAAAAAATCAAATCGTTCTTCGGGAGCTACATGACTGCCTACTACGCACTCAACTGCCATCCTGTTACCTCTTGCGCAATACATACACTCGCCACATGGCGTAGAGCGGTATGAAGTCCAGGGATTCCTGAACACGGAAACCGGCCTGCTCGAATTCTGCCTCGACAGTAGCAGCCGGTAACACAAACCGGTTTTGGTAACCGTCTTGCTCACCTTTTTTGCGACGACGCACTTCGCTGCGCTTGCGCTTCCAGGCCTTGAAATTACCGTCTACCCACAGCGAAATAATCACGCTGTCGCGGGTAACACGTTGAAACTCGCGCAGTATTGTCAGCCTGTGCTCTGGCTCACCGATGTGGTGCATCAAGCGCATGCAAAAAATACTGTCGACGGAGTTATCTGGCAAATCGATATCAAAGGCAGAGGTCTGCAAAGGGCGTACCCGTTTCACCACCTCTGCCGGTTGGGCAGCGGTGGCGATCTTCAACATCGACGCCGAATTGTCAGCTCCGATAATCACACGGTTGGGTTTTTCGGCCAGCAACGGCCAGAAACGTCCAGCACCACACGGCAGGTCCAACACCAGCCCCGGCTCGCCGGCCATGGCCAGCGCACCGCGCGCCAACTGCTCGTCGCGTTTGTGGGACAACCGGCGAGCCAGATTGTCCTGATGCTTGAGCAAATATTTCTGCGCGTGTTGATCGTCGTACTTGTCAGAAAATTCCAGCTTGATCGGGGAAGGCATCTTACGTCTCCAGTAACTGATGCCTACGACCTTAAGCAACGAACTGTGATCAACAGGTCAACTCGTTGTGAAAATCTTGTCCTGTCCAATTGCATACATTTCAAGACTTTACAGAAACAATCAGTAGCACCGGGCCATCTTCGCCGAAAAGCAGGCAGTCTGCATCCGCAAAGCGACAGACTGAAAGGTCAGGTTTTGACTGGGTTGAGCTCCACATGAAAACGGCAGCCATTGGGCTCCATGGTGCTCAGGCTTACGCTCCAGCCCTGGCTTTCGCAGATCCGCTGCACCAGTGACAGGCCGAGGCCAAGGCCCTCGCCACGCTTCTCGCTACCGCGCACGAACGGCTCGAACATCGCTTCGCGCTTCTCTTCGGGGATGCCGACACCGGAGTCCTCCACCGTGAAACCACTGGGCTCCAGGGTCAGGCGGATAAACCCTTGCTCGGTGTAATGCAGTGCGTTGCGCAGCAGGTTGCCCATCACCGCATGCAAGAAGGTGGTGTTGTAGCAGGTGTCCAGGGGGTTGCCTGGCAGGTAGATCAACGTCAGGCCTTTTTTCTCGATGGGCTCGCGCCAGATACCGAGCAGGTCTTCGGCCACCTGGGTGAGGTTGCCTTGGGGTGAACTGGCGGCGTCGTCGTGTTTGGCGCGGGCCAGCATCAGGAAGGTTTGCACCAGCTCGCGCATTTCTTCACAGGCACGGGCAATGCGTTCTACTTGATTGCGACCGCGCTGATCGATGGCCGGGTTTTCGCGCAACAGTTCGCAGGAGCTGGCCAGGACCATCAAGGGCGTGCGCAGCTCATGGCTCACATCGCTGGTAAACAATTGCTCACGTGACAGCGCCTGGCGTAAACGCCCCAGGGTGGCGTCGAACGCCACCGCCAGTTCGCCCACTTCATCGGCGGCGTAATCCGGCGCCAGGGGCGGTGCCAGGCCCAACAGTTGGTCACGATGACGGACCTGGCGGGCCAGGCGCACCACTGGCGCCATCACCTTGCGTGCCAGCACCCAGCCGAGGAACGCCGCCAGCGCCAGGCTGAGTACGAACCCCACCAGTACCACCGCAAACAGCACGCGCTCACGCTCTTCGAAATCGCTCTGGTCTTGCAGCAATACATAACGCCGGCCGTCGACCACTTCGACCATGGCGTGGTACGACAGCGCCTCGCGAAACACCTCATGGAACCCCGGGTCCAGATGGCGCAGATCCTTGGGCAGTTCAAAATCGCCACGCCCGCCGCTGAAATAGAACAGCTGGTCCGGCTCTGGCCGGTGGCTCCAGTCTTCGACGCTGTCCATCAGCAACAGGCGCTGCAGGTCACCGCCCAAGCCCGCCGAGATCAACTTCTCCTCCACCAGGTGTACCGTGGCGATGATGCCGATGGCGAAGGCCCCCGCCACCAACGCGCTCATCAAGGCGAAGGCGATGATGATGCGCTGGGCAAGGCTTTGCTTAAACTCCATCACGACCCTCGGCCAGGCGATAACCCACACCGTGCACCGTTTGCAGCAGCGGTTTGGCGAAGGGCTTGTCGATCACTTGGCGCAATTGATGAACGTGGCTGCGCAGGCTGTCGCTGTCCGGGCAGTCGTCGCCCCACAAGGCTTCTTCGAGAATTTCCCGGCGCAGAACGTGTGGGCTTTTCTGCATCAGTACTGCGAGGAGTTTCAGGCCTACGGGGTTGAGCTTGAGCAGGCGCCCTTCGCGGGTGACTTCCAGCGTATCGAGGTCGTAGTTCAGGTCACCCACTTGCAGGGCACGACGCCCGCCGCCCTGGGCACGGCGCAACACCGCTTCGATACGCGCAGCCAGTTCCGACAAGGCGAAGGGTTTGAGCAGGTAGTCATCGGCGCCGGACTTGAAGCCCTGCAGCCGATCGTCCAGTTGATCGCGAGCGGTAAGCATGATCACCGGTGTGTCGCGCCGCGCGTCTTCGCGCAGGCGCTTGCACAGGGTGTAGCCATCGATACCGGGCAGCATGATGTCGAGCACGATCAGGTCGTAATGCTCGGTGGCCGCCAGGTGCAGGCCCGACAAACCGTCCTGCGCACAGTCCACTGTGTAGCCTTTGAGCCCCAGGTAATCGGCCAGGTTGGCGAGGATATCGCGGTTGTCTTCAACCAATAGAATTCGCATGGGCAGTGTCTCCGTACGCGGTAACGGCCGTGTTGGCTCGCGCAGCTTAAGGCCAAGCGGGGCTCAGGGATAGAGCGCAGAGCCCCGCCGATAAAGCTTTTCAACTGTTTTTAGAGCCAAACAAGTTTTTCACTATAGCTTCACAAACTGACTACAGCCTCAGGAAGAAGATCGCCCCCCATTGATCTAAGGAACATAGACATGGGTTTTTTCAAAACCGCGCCAATGCGTTATTTGCTGTTGATCACCGGTGCCTGGTTAGTGGTTTTCCTGCTCACCCGCAGTGTGCTGCTCATCACTCACCTGGATGAAGTCGGCGGCAACCTGCTGCCGGTGTTTGGCGTGGGTGTGCTCTACGACCTGGCCTTCCTCGCCTATGCAGCCTTGCCGCTTGGCCTGTATTTGCTGCTCTGCCCGCCAGCCCTGTGGCGCCGCCGTGGCCATCGCTGGTTCCTGCAAGCGGTGCTGACCGTCAGCCTGTTCGCCATGCTGTTCACCTCGGTGGCCGAATGGTTGTTCTGGGATGAGTTTGGCGTGCGCTTCAACTTCATTGCCGTCGATTACCTGGTGTACTCCGATGAGGTACTGAACAACCTGCTGGAGTCTTACCCGATCGGCAAGCTGCTGAGCCTGCTGGCAATGCTGGCGCTGATTCTGAGCGTGGCTCTGCGCAAACCCTTCAATGCCGCGATGGCAGCGCCATTGCCTCCACTGCGTGGCCGTGTGATCAACGCCCTGGGCCTGCTGGTGCTCGCCGGCCTCAGCCTGCAACTGGTCAGCCAGGACAGCCCGCGCACCCAAGGCGGCAACGCGTACAACAACGAATTGGCCAGCAACGGCCCCTATCAGTTCTTTGCCGCGTTCCGTAACAACGAACTGGACTACACCCAGTTCTATAAAAGCCTGCCGACCGACGTCGTCGCCAAGCAGTTGCGAGCCGAACTGAGTGAACCCAACGCCCGCTTTGTCGACCAGGACCCGCTGGATATTCGCCGTGCCATCGCCAACCCCGGCACACTGCGCAAGCCCAACATCGTACTGGTGACCATCGAAAGCTTCAGCGCCAAGTACATGGGCAGCAATGGCGATGCGCGCAACCTCACGCCCAATCTGGATGCGTTGCGCCAACAGAGCCTGTACTTCAATAACTTCTACGCCACCGGTACGCGCACCGACCGCGGCCTGGAAGCCATTACCCTGGCAGTCCCGCCGACGCCGGGGCGTTCGATCGTCAAACGCATCGGCCGCGAAAGCGGGTTCGCCAGCTTGGGGCAACAGCTCTCGGCCATCGGTTATGACAGCGTGTTTGTCTATGGCGGGCGCGGTTACTTCGACAATATGAACGCGTTCTTCAGCGGCAACGGCTATCGGGTGGTGGACCAGAGCAGCGTGCCCGAGTCAGATATCTCGTTCAAAAACGCCTGGGGCATGGCCGACGAAGACCTGTTCAAACAGACCTTGAAACTGGCTGACGCCGACTACGCCAAGCAACAGCCGTTCTTGCTGCAACTGATGACCACCTCCAACCATCGTCCCTACACCTACCCGGACGGGCGTATCGACATCAAGTCCGGCAAGGGCCGCGACGGCGCGGTGAAATACACCGACTACGCCATCGGCCAGTTCCTTGAGGCAGCGCGCCAGAAGCCGTGGTTCGATAACACGATCTTCGTGTTCGTCGCCGATCACACCGCCGGCAGCGCGGGCAAGGAAGACCTGCCTATCACCAACTACCAGATCCCGCTGTTTATCTACGCGCCCAAGCTGATCGACGCACGGGAGTCCGCCCAACTGGCCAGCCAGATCGACCTGGCGCCAACCTTGTTGGGCCTGCTCAACCTGAGCTACGAATCGACATTCTTTGGCCGCAACCTGCTGCAAGACAACCCATTACCTCCACGGGTGGTGGTGGGCAATTACCAGCACCTGGGTCTGTTTGATGGCAAGGACCTGGCAATCCTCAGCCCGCGCCAAGGCTTGCGTCGCCACGACCAGGCCCTGGGCGAGAGCCAGGAGCTGCGCGTCGGTAGCGATGACCCCTTGATTCAACGGGCGGTCACCTACTACCAGGCCGCCAGTTATGACTACAAACAGCAACTGCTGAGCTGGAAAGCGCCCAAGGAAGAGGCTCCAGTCTTAAGCAAACGCTAATCAAAAAGCCCCGTGCAGGTGAGCGTGGGGCTTTTTTACCAAGGTTCGAGATGAAATCCCCCTCCTCTTTACCGGTTTCCAAACCGCTTGATTTTTGGCTGTGCCTGGGCCTGCCTGCCAGCGCTGCAGTGGCCATGCTGTTACTGGAGCTAACGTCACTGGACATGGACCTGGCCAGGGATTTCTACAGCGCAGAGGCTGGCGGCTTCATCGGCCGCTATAGCTTCTTCCTTGAAGACATCCTGCATGACCGTGCCAAGCAACTGGTGATCCTGTTTTCGGTGCTGGCGATTCTGGGCCTGGTCGGCAGCTTCATCCTGCAGCGACTCAAGCCGTACCGCCGTGAACTGGTGTGCCTGGTGCTGTCGCTGGGAATGGCGACGGCGTTCGTGTCGCCATTGAAAACCATCACCTCCGTGCAATGCCCCTGGAGCCTCAAGGAATTCGGCGGCCAGGAAACCTACAGTGAACTGCTCAGCCCGCGCCCACCTACCGATAAACCCGGCCGTTGCTGGCCCGGCGGACATGCCGCCACCGGGTTCGCCTTGTTCGCCTGGTTCTTTGCCCTGCGGGATCGACGGCCGCGGCTGGCGCGCTACGCGTTCATCTTTGCCGTCAGCCTGGGCAGCGTGTTTTCAGTCAGCCGTATGCTGCAAGGGGCGCATTTCTTTTCCCACAATGTGTGGACAGCGATCTTTTGCTGGCTGATCTGCCTGGGGCTGTATTGCTTGTTGCTGTACCGGCCTTCACGGCAAGCCGTAATGCCGATCAGTTAAGCGAATGCAACGAAGATCCAATGTGGGAGCTGGCTTGCCTGCGATTGGCATAGGTATCTACATAACTCTGTTAGCTCAACGGTAACCACGATGCGAAGCGAGCTGCTCTTGATCTTGATCTGCTTTTGATCTTAGGCGCCCCGTTAAACCACGCTGGCCGGAATTCGACAGGGATTTGGGGGGTAAACCGGCAGGGATGCCGGTTTAGCCGCCCCGCGCCATGGATGGCGC